>CAKREJ010000091.1 GCA_934317185.1 uncultured Anaerobutyricum sp.
TCTAATTTATCCCAGTAGTCAAGTCCGGCACGTTTGAGCATTTTGTCGTTGATTTTGAAGCCAAGTGGCTCGATTAAGTGAAGAACGCTTCCTGTTGCTACACAGGTTCTTCCGATATTTCCGGTGTTCGCCGGCATTTCCGGCTCATGTAATACAATGTTTACCATAATTTATTCCTCAATATTTCTTATTCACTACTATTACAACTTGTTATAACTTTTTTAAATTTAACCTTATCAATTCTTTTCCTTACGTAGTCTTTCAACAAAGTTTGCTAAACGTCCTAATGCCTCTTTTAATTCTTCGATGGAATACGCATAAGATATTCGAAGGAAGCCTTCGCCGCAGTCTCCAAAAGCGGTTCCCGGAATGACTGCTACTTTTTCTTCGTGTAAGAAACGATTTGCAAATTCATCGGAGGTCATGCCAAATTCTTTGATGCATGGGAACAGATAGAAGGCCCCTTCCGGTTCAAAACATTTTAATCCCATCTGTGAGAAAAGCTCTAATACAAATCGACGGCGCTGATTGTAGGCCGTTCGCATGATCTGTACGTCTTCCTCACCGTTTGTCATCGCTTCAATTGCCGCATACTGGCTTGTTGTTGGTGCTGCCATAATCGCAAACTGATGAATTTTTAATATCTGCTTCATAATAAGTTCCGGACCCGTGGCAAATCCCATTCTCCAGCCGGTCATGGCAAAAGACTTACTAAATCCATTAATGATAATCGTTCGGTCTCTCATTCCCGGAAGGGAAGCGATGGAACAATGTTCTTGTCCATAAGTAAGTTCTGCATAAATTTCATCGGAAATGACATACAGATCTTTTTCTTTTACGATTTCAGCAATTGGCTCTAAGTCTTTGCGAGTCATAATCGCACCTGTTGGATTATTTGGATAAGATAAAATTAAAATCTTTGTTTTATCCGTAATTGCAGCAAGTAATTCTTCCGGCTGTAACTTAAATTGATTCTCTTCTTTTAAGTTAATCGTGACCGGAACTCCATCTGCCAGTTTAACGCATGGCAGATAGGATACAAACGCCGGCTCCGGTAAAATAACTTCATCTCCCGGATTAATCATCGCACGAAGTGCAAGGTCGATTCCCTCACTTCCACCGACTGTTACTACGATTTCGTGTGCAGGATCGTATTCTAAATCATATTTACGATACATATAATGTGCGATTGCTTTTCGAAGCTCTAAAAGCCCGGCATTAGAAGTATAGAAGGTGCGTCCCTTTTCTAAAGAATAAATACCTTCCTCACGAATATGCCAGGGTGTATCAAAATCCGGTTCACCTACACCAAGAGAAATGGCATCCGGCATTTCCTGCACCAGATCAAAAAATTTACGGATTCCTGATGGCTTCATCTCCACTACTTTATCAGATAAGGGATTTCTCATGGTGTCACCTTCATTCTGTTTGTCGGCTCTTTATCAATAAGAATCATTCCGTGATCTTTATACTTTTTCAGGACAAAATGTGTTGCTGTACCTGCAACAGCTTCTAATGTAGAAAGTTTTGTGGATACAAACATAGATACTTCTTTTAATGTTTTTCCTTCTAAAAAGATGGCAAAATCAAATGCTCCGGACATCAGATAAATAGACTTTACTTCCGGATAATTCGTAATCCTTTCTGCCAGCTTTTCAAAGCCCTGTCCTCTCTGTGGAGTAACACGCACTTCGATAAATGCGGTTACTTTTTCTGTATCTGTTTTATCCCAGTTAATAAGGGTAGGATATCCACAGATAATTCCCTCATTCTCCATTTTTTCGATTTCTTCTAACACAACGCTCTCATCGGTTCCAAGCATGATTGCCAGATCATGCAAATCTATTCTGCTGTTATTTTCCAGCATTCGTAAAATTTCATTACGCATCTGCTACTCTCCTTTATATTTAGTCATTATCAATATGATATCGTTGATATTACATCGTTGACAATGTACCCTTTATATTACAATAATTATACTTTATAATACTCATCCATCTTCGGCGGTTCTAAGAAACGGGCCTCATCATCATAGTGAATCAAGCGGTCATTGCCTGATGTTGTCTGGCCAATTACTGCCGCTTCCACTCTTACATTCTTTAACTTTTCTACAATTCTGGCTCCATTTGCACAGGCAAGAAGTAGTGTTCCACCGGAACGAAGCATATATGGATTCAAATTAAAATACTCACATACTTCTATCGTATGTTGTCTGATTGGTATATTTTTCAAATCGACAGAAAGACCAACATTCTTTGCGGCTGCCAGCTCCCAAAGTGCAGCAAAAATACCACCTTCTCTTACATCATGAATTGAAACAACTTCCTTTTCCTGTAAAATATCAGCGATTGCTGACATCGAACCATCATCAAATAAATGCTTTGCCACTTCAATATAAGACGGTGCGTATCTTTCTTCTAAACGCTTCGCATATTCGTCTGCCAGCATCGCCGCTCCTTCTCTTCCGACAGTCCCCACAACGACTAAATCTAAATCTGTGCCAGCTAGTGCTATCTGCTCTGTTTTTACCTTACTGTCCGCTATGATTTCCCTGTCTGCCATGATGTCTTTCTTATTCTCCGCAATACTTCCCATCGCAGTAACCGATAAAATCAATGTATTAACATAAGGAGAAACTGCTGTATGCCCCGAAAGCACTAAAATATTTTCCTTAGTACATAGGCTGTCAATTTCTTTCATTAATGCCTTTAACTGTTTTTCCTCTGTCTCCTGCGGCATAAGAATACTAAGTGAAATTGCTTTCAGATTCGCTCTAGCTGCCAGCATACTGTTTACTGCACCATAAACCGCTCTTTTCGCCGCAAAAGTCCAGCCCTCCACCGGATTCACCGCCATTGCCACACCATTTTTTTCCGAAAACTCCGGCATAAACTCTGGCATAAAAAGAACCCCGGCATCCTCACCGGATGCCGGAGAGCCTTGTTCACTGTGATTATGCAACTGCCTTAGTACGGAGCGTTTTAAAATACTCTCTTTTACCTTTCCTATTCGCATAATATATCTCCTGCTGTGGAGCAGGCTTACCGCCTACTCCTCCTTATTTGCTCCCTGATCATTATTTCCCGTTGTGTCTGTATCACTTCCGGTCTTCTCTCCAGCTTTTGTTGTGCCATCTTTTTCTTCCGTTGTTGGCTTAGGAACTTCTTTCTTCTTTGTTCCGACACGAACAACCGATGGGGTGGACATATAGGAACTGGAATTCACCTGAGTTCTCTTTGTCTCTTTTCCATCTATGTATACAACCTTCCACAATCTTGCTGTGTAACCGGTGCGTCCATTGGATTCTACAACTCGCTTTCCCTCTTCCATCGTGTTATCTTTAATCACTTTTTCGGAAGGACCTCTTGTGGAAACAGTCTCTGACTCATATTCTACCTTACGGTTTGACGCACGATATTCCTTACCATAAATAGTAAATGTAATACTGCTTCCTCCTGCTGTTCCCTGAATATATACCGGATGATCAAGATTATTCGTAAATTTAAGATCCTTATCCGTTCCGGAAATAGCCGCATCCGCAGACAATGGCACATAATGTACTGTCATTGAATGATTGGAACGCTCTGTTACCTTAAGCTCCGCACGAAGAACAGCATTATAAAGTGTTGTAGATACCTGACAGATGCCTCCACCGTACGTCTGAACTGTCTGTCCATTAGAATAAGAACCTGCAAGATGATAACCATTCGCAGCCGTAAAAGGTGCCACTTTAGAATAAACAGAAAAAGAGTCTCCCGGATACAGCAAAGTTCCGTTAATAAGACTTGCCCCATTCTCTACATTAGCACATCTTCCGGAAGCAGAGCCTGCGTAAGATGTTGTGAAAGTTCCCAGCACATCCTTAATCGCAGAAAGCTCCTTCTTCGTATGCTTTGCCTTATCCAAAGTATATTCCATTGGAAATACAACTGACTTATGGTCCCAGTCCTTCTTACTGAAAATATCCACCAGCTTATCAGCATTAGAATCAAAATCAATCGCTACTCCATCTACCTGCTTTGTAATAACGAACTTTCCATCTTTTCTTTTGATTGTTGCATCCTTTTTCTTTGCAAGGAACTTCTTTCCCTTCTTTTTAACAATCTTTCTTGTCTGTGCTTTATCTACGGAAAATGTAAGCGGAAAATCTGTGCCTTCTTTCTCAAGCTTCCTTACTTCCATTACACGCTTAAAAACATTCCCCGTCTTTCCAAGATTATATGCTTCCTCTATCACATTCATATTTGTACATTTCAGACCAATATCGGAAAGAGGGAAGGAACTCTCCTTCTTTCTCACCTGCAGCGTAACTGTTTCCTGTGACACGCTATCCACATATTCCTGTACCTTTGCCTTCGCTTCTTCCTGCGTCATTTTGCCGACAGACATCCCCTGAATCTTTACTCCCGGATAAATCACATCAATATTAATATACTTAGAATAATAATAATAAAATGCTGCCCCGCCACCTGCTAAAATAAGAAGAAGCAATACAAGTACGATAATTCCTATTTTTTTCTTCATCTCACACCTGTTCACTTTCTAAAAATCTTATCTGAATATCTTAATAAGTAAAACTGCTCTGTCATTTACATGAGCAGACCCGGAACCACCGTAGTGATTACCATCGCAATAATTACTAACACAACTACAATCGTAGCAACTCTCTGCCTTTTCTTTGTACCATTCGACTTCATACTTAAAAACCTCTTTCCAGTATAAATATAAGAATGCTCCGGCATTCTTACATTATTCCTTTGTATATTCTTTTATATTTTAAGTCATTTCTAACATACATTCAAGTATCTATTTTATCTACTTTTTCCCTTCGTATTGTCCCATCCTGAATCTACTGGATTTCCACGGTTCTTGCTGCCCGATTCAATGGATTTCTTCTACTGTAATCAAATAGACAACATACCTTCTTCTTCTCGACCTGTCCACTCTGTTCAAATTTCTTTATATCAATATCAAATACTTCAATATGACTTTGGTTAGCCGCTTTTTTGGAATCATAACTTCCTACCTGTACATCCTGTGGAAAAAGTTTTTCCCCCTGTTCTCGATACAGAGTCTTCCACTCTTTCTTATATTGTGCTATGTCCTTTGCCCATACCGGTCTTCCCTTTATATTTTCTCTAAGATACATATCATATAACATAATCTCATCTAAAATATTCCATCTGACTTCCTGCATATGTTCTCTTAAGAATTCGCGAAGAATATTATATTTTTCCAGACGATTGTGATTCAGCTTATGATAGCCTTTTCCCCGGTACCACGCTGAAAACATTTCATAGAAGCGGAATGGACTTTCAAAAAATGGTACAGCATACTTCAATGTCAGCACATACTGTCCGCTATTATAATAAAGCTCTACCAGCTCCTCCACACCTTTTAATAAAATAATCTCATCATAAGAAAGCCATTTTGTGCCGAGCACTTCATACGGTGACTGATTTCTATAAATAATGCCGTATTTTTTAACTTCCTCCTCCATCACTGTTCCCTTCAGAACTTTAAGGAATCCTAACTGAAGCTGATCTGGTTCATGTGCATACAGATCATTGAAAGACTTTCCAAAGCTTTCATAATCTTCATAGGGAAGCCCCGCGATCAGATCCAGATGCTGGTGAATATTCCCCAGTTTATGTACTCTATCCACATAATGAAAAAGCTTCTCTAAATCCATATGCCGATGAATCGCATCGACTGTCTCTCCGTTCGTAGACTGTACTCCGATTTCAAGCTGAATCAGTCCCGGCCGCATCTTTGCAAAAAGCTCCAGTTCTTCCTCTCCAAGCAGATCTGAAGAAATCTCAAAATGAAAATTCGTAATCCCGTTATCATGTTCCACCAGATAACTCCAAATATCAACCGCTCTTTGCCGGTTACAGTTAAATGTTCTGTCAACAAACTTAACCTGTGGAACCTTTGCCTCAAGAAATGCATCCAGCTCCTTTTTCACAAGCTCCAATGAACGGAACCGCACCGTCTTATCCACAGAAGAAAGACAGTAACTGCAACGAAACGGACATCCCCTGCTTGTCTCGTAATATAAAATCTTATGCTCAAACAGATGAAAATCTTCATATACAAAAGGAATCGTATCCATATCCATCAAAGCAGCAAAACCTGTATTGATGATTTTCGATTTACTCTCCATATCTCCCTCAGCATTTTCCAAAGCTGATTTTCCTGAAAAATCCCGAACGGCAATTCCCTGTAACTTCTGGAGTTTTGTCATATCTATAAAATTCGTTAAATTGATATTCTCTTCTCTCTCGAAATATTTATCTTCTAGTGCGAAACGAATCAATTCAGAAAAAACTTCTTCTCCCTCTCCCTGCATAATAAGCTCAAATGCCGGGTTCTCCATCAAAAACTTATTCGCCGCATAAGAAACTTCCGGACCTCCGGCCCAGATTCTCACAGCAGGACTTACCTTCTTAAGTTCTGCCGCCAGTTCTCTTACAAAAGAAATATTCCAGATATAACAGGAGAAAATAATCACATCGGCCTTCGCCTCATATAAATCCTGTAAAATATCCTCTATATAATTATTGATCGTATATTCTCTTAAAAGAATCTCCGCTCTCGGAATCTTCTTCCTGTCAGCATAAGCTTTCAGGCTGAAGATCGCCAGATTTGAGTGGATATATTTCGCATTAATTCCGCATAATAAAAAGCGCATTACATACTCCTTCCAACAAAAAACCTACGGAAATGTACTCCGCAGGCTGATTTTAATTCGAACGTTTTCAGTATAACATGA
>CAKREJ010000092.1 GCA_934317185.1 uncultured Anaerobutyricum sp.
CCATATGTAAACCGTATCGACAATATGGGATTCAACGGCATTCAGGTAGCAAAACAGATTCATGATATTTTCAAAAATAATAACTTAAAAACAGAAGTTCTTGCTGCAAGCTTTAAAAACTCACAGCAGGTTCTTGAATTATGTGAATATGGAATCGGAGCTTCTACTATTGGACATCATCGAAGGACTTGTTAAGAACCAGGCCATCACTTCCGCAATTGATGATTTCACAAAAGACTTTGAAGCATTAACTGGAGAAGGAAAAACCATGAGTAATTATGATCTTCAGTAAATAGAATATACGATGATTAAAATTTGTATATAAAATATGTATCTCTTTTGTAAAATGTTTGAAAATAGTGTTATTTTCTCTTTTTTTACTTTACAACAGCGAAATAAACCGTTACAATACGCTTGAACACTCTATTTAAGAATTGAAAATATTTACAGGTTACAAATTGTAAAAAGGAGAATAAACAATTATGGAAAGTTTAAGAGCAAAAAAAGGCTTTATCTGCGATATGGACGGTGTAATTTATCACGGAAATCAACTTCTTCCGGGTGTAAAAGAGTTTGTTGAATGGTTACAAAAAGAAGAAAAACAATTTCTTTTTCTTACAAATGCAAGCAGCCGCTCCCCAAAAGAATTACAGAATAAGCTGTATCGTATGGGATTAGAAATTGGAGAAGAACATTTTTACACAAGTGCATTAGCAACAGCAAAGTTTCTACAAAATCAGGCACCTGGATGTAGTGCATATGTTATTGGTGATCACGGACTTTATAATGCTTTATATGATGCCGGAATCACAATTAATGATGTGGATCCGGATTACGTTGTCGTAGGAGAAACTGTAACTTATGGTTATGAACATATTATTACTGCTATGAATCTTGTAAATAAAGGGGCACGTTTAATTGCAACAAACACTGACATTACCGGTCCAATCGAAGGAGGTATCGCACCTGCCTGCCGTGCTTTTGTCGCACCGATCGAAGCAACTACAGGAAAGAAAGCATATTACGTTGGAAAACCAAATCCTTTAATGATGCGTACCGGTTTACAGATTCTAGGGGTCCATTCTTCTGAGGCAGTAATGATCGGTGATCGAATGGATACTGACATCATTGCCGGTATCGAAACCGGACTTGATACCGCTTTAGTATTATCCGGTGTCTCCACAAGAGAAACCATAAAAGAATTCCCATACCGTCCAAGACTTATCTTAAATGGTGTGGGGGATATTGCTATTTAGTTTAATTCACTAAATAACGGACGAAAAATAAAAAAAGAAAGTAGGATAATGTGCCAGTAGTCGCAAAGTAAAGAATGCTCATCTGTATCCTTTACTTGCTCCGAGGTCACATTTAACCCTACTTTCTTTTTTTATCTTTCGTCCGTTCTCAGTAAATTAAACTAAATAGTTATTTAAATTAAATGTGTATCCTCTAATTTTTCCATAAAAGCATCATTTAACTTAATGATTGGATTTCGAAGTACTAAGCCAAGTATTAATGACAATATAAGGAATATACTCATTTTTCCAAGTGAAGTCCAGTAAGTCATACCATACATTCCTGCGATGGTTTCTCGTAATGCCCGCATGCTATGAACAAATGGTAACAGTGGATATACCGCTTTAAAAAATGCGGGGGCTACTTCTATAGGGAAGGTTCCTCCAGAGCCTGCAACCTGTATAACAAGTAAGATTACGGATGCCGCCTTTCCTATATCTCCAAAGGAAACGGTTAGGGTATAAATGATATTGACATATACGATACTGCTAAACCAACCTGCTAACATAAATAAAAATGGATGTTTGCACTGGATTCCAAGATAAAAGAGATCTCCGAGACAAATAAGGGTACTTTGCAATAATCCTACGATGAGAAAAATAATATAGCGTCCAAGATACATCTGGTAATTCTTTACTTTTTTCAGTCCTTCAATAGAAGCTTCGGAGACTCCGACTTTTAACATGGCAACAAGAACAATTCCTCCCACCCAGATAGAAAGTGTGGAGTAAAATGGTGCCATAGCCGAGCCATAATTTTCAACCGGATAAAGCTTAGTCGTATTTAAGGATACCGGAGCAGATAAAAAAGCAGAAACATCTTCTGTGTTGCCTGCGAGCATAGATTTCAATTCTGATAAATCTCCATTTTCCTGTAAATTTGCGATTTTCGTTGTTATCTGCTTTATCTGTTTTGCCGAACGGTTTAAAATATTACATGAAGTATCTAATGCCGTCTTAATATCTGATAAATCTGCTTCTGCATCCTCTGCTGTTTTATTCACTTTATCCACTCCTGTGTCCAGATTTTTCAGCAGACTATTCATGTCTGTTCCTGTGTTACCTAAGGATGAAGATAACTGATTCAGACTTTTCTTTAAATCATTCTCATAAGTGGATTGTACACCTGAGAGGCTCTTTTTGCTATCTTTTAACAAGGAATCCATATCTTCTTTGGAACTTTGTATGTCTTCAGAAGCATTTCGAAGTTCATCTGCATTTGTCAAAAGACTTTCTCCTAACTCCTTCTGAATTGCGACAGATTCATTCAGCTTTGCTACCACTTCTCCCGTATATGAAGATAATTCCGGATGATTTATACCGATAACGGCAATATTACTCCCTAACGAACTATAAGAATCTGCTATATTTTCAATTTTTTCGGATAAGGTTTCCATTGTATCTGCTACTTTATCTGCATCAGATGCCTGAGATTTGAATGCAGAATGAATAATATCCGAAGCTTCTTCATAAAATGCACTTCCGGCAGATAAAGCTTCATTAATTCCATTTGTTGCACCAGTTATCGTTTTATTTACACTGGATAAAGAATCTTTCGTCGTTTGAATAGACGCTAGGCTTTGCTTTGATTGTGTTTTTGACTGTGTTAAATACTTTGATGTTGTATCTAACAGTTTTTGTGCAGATTCTACCATACTGGAAAATGTCTGCAATGTGCTTGCCGTAGCAGATAAATCTGAAGTAATTTTATTCAGATTCTCAACTAAATCAGACGTAATTGTTTCTGTCCCTGTTTTATCTGCTGTATTTGCTACTGTCTCAAAAGCTGTTAGCGCAACCTCAGATATTGTTTTAACAAAAACTTCATTTACCTGTGTCTGAATCGCTGTAGCTCCTTTATCTGTAACTTTTGGAGCAATCGCATTTTCCTTTGCATTCGAATAATATATAAGCTGTGGTTTTTGTAGATTTTCAGTAAAAACACTCATCATATTTCTACTAAAATCTTTTGGAATCACGATTGCAGCATAGTATTTTCCGGACTTTACCCCATTCACTGCCTTCTTTTTACTCGTAAATATCCAGTCTAATTGCGTATTTTCGTGGAGTGTAGAAATAATCTGCTCTCCCAGATTTAAGTTTACAGAAATAAGATCTCCTTCATATCCCTCATCTACTGTCGCAACAGCTACTTTTAAACTTCCTGTATTTTCATATGGATTCCAGCTTGCTGCAATATTAAACCAGGCATAGAGGCAGGGAACAACCGTAACACCGACAATAACTATTACTGCAATTACATTCTTTCGAATGCGGTTTACATCTCCTTTGAAAATCGCCCATATATTTTTCATTATTCCCTTCCCTCCTTTTCGTCTTTGTCTTTCTTTTTCTCTTTCGCTTTTATCGCTTTTTTTGCTGCTTCCTTTGCAACTTTTTGCTGCTTTTCTTTTTCTTTTCGTACCTGTTCTCTTTCCTGTGCTTCTCGTTTCTTTTCTTTTACTCCCTCTATCAGCTCTTCTGGGGATAATCCTGTAAGGGCAAGCTGTTTTATCATTTTGTCGTGAAAATATTCCAGACAAATTAAATAAAGGCATAAAATCACCAATGAGACAATCCATAAAATCAAAAAGATTAATTTTGAATTTAAACTAAACATTAAAATCAAAAAAACGAGCGGTATCATAAGCATACATAAAAATCCGCTTTTCACCATCTTTGGATAACGCTTTTCAAACTTAGCTGCCCTGTGAATAAAATCTTGTTTTAATTCTTCATCCCTCATTAAAACTTTTAACATCAAAGAAATATTTCCTCTTTCGTTGACGTCCGTTTCTGTCTCACACAACATCAAATCTGTTTCGGCAAGCTTTTTATCAAATAAATGATTCAAATTCATAAGTAAAGGACGAAGCACCAGCCCAATAAAAAATGCGATTGGAATAAATATCGTTAAAATCAGAAGATTCTTTATATAATAATTTCCATACATTCCCGCAATACATTCTCGCATCGCATTAATTCCATAAGTAAATGGAAGCAGCGGATGAAGTGCCTGGAAAAATCCCGGTGTCATCTCTATAGGAAATGTTCCGGAGGAACCCGGAATCTGCAAAATAATAAAAAGAACGCAGAGAGCCTTACCGATATGCTTAAAGGTAATCGCCATTGCATAGATGAGACTGACATATATAAAGGAACATAGCATTCCGGCAAGTGTAAATCGTACCGGATGAACACACTGTACTCCCAGCAATAAAATATCACCTACGCTCACAACAAAGCCCTGAATCAATCCTACCACCACATACAACATCCATCGTCCCATATAGGCACTTGTAGGACTATAATGACGGATTTCCTCATCTTTATCTACTTCCTGCTTAAAAATAGAGACTAAAATTAAGCCACCTACCCATAAAGCAAGATTCGTATAAAATGGTGTCATCCCTGATCCATAGTTTTCAACAGCATACATTGTTTCTGACTTAATCTCTACCGGAGAAGACATAAAATCAGAAATAGCATCTGCATCAAGACCCCTTAAAGAAAGAAGCTTTTCATAAACACCCGAAGTTTGCAAAGCCTTTAAATCAGAACTGATATTGCCAAGTTCTTTATCAATTGTGACTAATACTCCTTTTGTATTGGAAAGTGCAGAGGAAGTATCTGTTAAACTATTCCTTAATTGTTTTAATATAAGCTGCATCTGGTCAACGGTAGGAGAAATATTAGACAGGGTTGCCGAAAGTGTTCCATTTAATGCAGAAAGGCTATCCAAAGAATTATTAATTCCAGGCAAAAGCGTCTGTGTTAAATTATTTTTATATTGTTTTAAAGACTTTTTATTTTCAGAAGATAAAGACTTTAACTCTTTTGTTGTATTTTTCGCTGTCTTAAGTGCATTTTCAAGTCCTGAGCTTCCCGACTTCAAAGAAACCAGCAGCTCCTGCAATGAAGTGTTCTGTTTTTGTAACTTTAAAATTTCTTCATTCACTTTCGTAGAAAGAGAGTCATCTACGCCTAAATTTGTATTTAACTGTTCTAAATTATTTAAAATCTGCTTATTTTTTTCCGTTAAAGCTTCTATCGAATTCATACTACTTTTGATTGTCGTATTCGCTTTTCCAGCTTTCGATTCAAAACTTCCTAACTTTTCTGATATCGACTGATAAATATCACCGAATACTGTTTCGCCATCAGAAATATTCTCACTGAATGCATTAGAAAAATCCCCCACATAAGATCTGCTCTTTTTTAAAAGTGAAGATGTATCAGCTAATGCTTCTTTTCCTGAAGCTGCTGCATTTTTCACATTATTTAAAGTACTTATCGTATCATTAATTAAATCTGTAGACTCTTTTGTCGTAATCTCAAAATCTTTTAATACTTTCTGATATTGTGCAATGTTTTTCTTTACATCCAACAGATTACTATCTATCTTTATATTTAATTTATTTACATTTCCTGTCAAATCCTTTGCTGAACCTTGTACGATCTCCGAAATTGTCTGTGCCGCAATAGAGGAAAACGTGTCATTTATTTCCTGCTGTACTGTTGTTGCACCCGTATCTGT
Organism: uncultured Anaerobutyricum sp.; assembly: GCA_934317185.1. Classification (GTDB taxonomy): domain Bacteria; phylum Bacillota; class Clostridia; order Lachnospirales; family Lachnospiraceae; genus Anaerobutyricum. Next base: position 5,833 of record CAKREJ010000092.1, read on the forward strand.
GAACTTTGGTGCAATCGCATTCTTCTTTTCATTAATGTAATAATCTAATTGAGGGGACTTTATATTCCCAGATAAAACACTCAATAAAGAATTGCTAAAATCTTCAGGAATTATGATTGCTGCATAATATTCGCCTGACTTCACACCCTTTATCGCTTCCTGTCTTTCAACAAATGTCCAGCCTAATTTATCATTCTCCTTTAGATTACTCACAATTGTATTACCGGCATTTAATGACATCTTTACATTATCTGCTCCCTTGTCTTCATTTGCAACTGCGATCTTAATCCCCGCTGTATTTACATAAGGATTCATGTTTGCCGCAATATTGAACCATGCATAAAGAGAGGGAAGTATACATACTCCTACTACAATTAAAAATGCTGCTCGGTTATGAAAAAGCCGCTTTATATCTCGCCTGAAAATCTGAAATGCCTTCTTCATCTATAAACCTCCTGCTGTAATCATTCCAATGTTAAGAGTATATCAAAAATCCACTTAAAAATCTACTCAAAAAAATGACGATTGGTCATTATTTTTAGTACTTTAGTCTATTAGACAAAAAATGAACCTGTATATTTTTACAAATATACAGGTTCATTCTCTATTTTTGATCAAATTAAAAATTATTATTCAACAGCATAAAGGACTGAAAAATTTAATTCATTTGGCTATTATACCGGTTTACAGGTACAGCCTATTCCAAGTCCATCAGGACCAATATGACAGGAAAGGCCAAAAGATAAATAGTCACTCATAACTTCCATTTCTGGAAATGCTTCTTTAATCTGCTCAATCCACTCTTTTGTAACTTCTTCAGAAGAACTTGACGCTGCCACTAAATATACTTTTCCCTCTTTATATGCATCATGAAATGTTGTTTCTAACTCTTGTTTCATGGCATCAATCATCGCTTTACGTGACTTTTTCAT
>CAKREJ010000093.1 GCA_934317185.1 uncultured Anaerobutyricum sp.
GTTAATCCGGTCTTCTTCTTGAAGGCCTTACTGAAGTAATTCGCTTCATTATACGCCAGATCCAAGGCAATATTAAGTACCGGAATATCTGTATTGACCAGCATTTCTTTTGCCAGATCCATCTTCCGGTCTGTGACATAGGTGATAAAATTCACACCCATCTCTTTTTTGAATATCTTACTTAAATAATAAGTACTGATATTCACATGGTTTGCGACATCCTCAAGGCTGATTCCCTTCTTGAGATTCCTCTCTATGTAATCGACAACCGCCTTCATGCCCCCTTCTGAGAGCTTGCCTTTAATATTCATCTTATCAAAGAGAATATCAACCATCTTGATAATTTCATTATAGGCATCATGCTTATTATTATAAAGAAGATACTTAATCTTAAGCTTCTCCATCTGAACTACAAGTTCATTCGTATCAGTGATTCCAAGCTCCTCACTGATACGCACGACAGTCTTTGCAACTTCCTGCAGCCTCTTTGATATAATATTAACATCATGCTCCTCTAAGTATAACTGGTCTATGTAGTCTCTTAAAATGTCTACAGAAGCTTTATAAGAGCATTTTTTTAATTCCATTTCAAACTTCGAAAGCAATTTATTACTCTTACCCGTCTGTCTGCCCTCTCCTAAACGACTTGAAAAAGACCTCACAGACTCAAGTAAAACCTCTTTTCTAATAGGTTTTAGAAGGAAATCATCCACCTTCAACTTTATTGCTCTGTGTGCAATATTAAAATCATCGTATGCAGTTGTTATAATAATAACAGCTTTTGGAAGTTTTTTCCTTGCATATTTAATTACTTCCATACCATCCATTCCAGGTATGTTAATATCTACCAGCAGAAGATTGATGTCCTTTGAATCAATCATTTCCACTGCCTCAAAACCACTTTTCGCTTCTCCGACAATTTCTACATCTAAAAGATTCTCCTCCAGAAAAATCTTCATGGAGGTTCTTTCTAATTCTTCGTCCTCTACAATTAATATCTTATACAAGCCAACTCTACCTTTCTATTCCTGTACCAACGGCACCTTTATTGTTACCTTCGTTCCAAGAGAAGGTTTATTTTCACTTTCAATGGACAATGCGTACTCATTTCCAAAATAATGAATCAATCTGGAATTAATGTTATATAACCCAACAGAACCTTTTTCATTATCTTTATACGCATCTCCACGTAAAACACTGACTATCTTTGAGGGCGACATTCCATCGCCATTATCAATAATATCAATACATAAGTCCCCATCCTTTTCTTTGCCGTTGACCTCAACCATTCCACCGGAAGCCTTATTCTCAACAGCATATTTAATTGAATTTTCAACAAGTGTTGTCAAAGATAAAAATGGCAGCTTCACACTATAGTAAGCCTCAGATATATTGATGGAATACTGTAACCTGCTTCCCAGTCTGATCTTCTGAATCTTAAGATAATTCTGCACATGTGTTAACTCTTCTCTAAGAGGACTTAACGGATCTCTGCTCTTCCTCAAAATATAACGCATCATATCTGCAAAAGCATAAACAACATCCTCTGTCATCTTTGCATTTTCAAAGAAAGCTAATCTTCCTATAGTATTCAACACATTAAAAAGAAAATGCGGATTAATCTGGTAGTGCAGTGCTTTAAGCTCGATATCCCTAAGGGACTTCTCCATCTCTATACGAAGCTTCTCTTCCTTCATAAGCTTATAATCTTTCTCCCGAAGCTCTGCGTCTACTTTATTCGCATATTCTCTCTCTACAGAATAATTATAGCTGTCACAGATAATCTGAGCCACCGCCTGAATCTTCTCTACCGACATCTCCTTTACCTGGCCATACAGCTCCACAAGCTCTGGATTATTTTTCCAGTCCTCACTCTGGGTTGTGATCTTCTTCAAATCTGCGAAATCTGTGCTTGTAACCTGTCCTGCTAAAAATGCCCCAACATATTGTCCCTTTATCATGATAGGAATCGCAAAATCAATCAATCCCGCATGGCATATATACACATATGCCTTTCCAATCCTTCTCGCCTTACGGCCTCCGCAGGCATCACAGTAATAACACTTCTCACGGAACGCATCCAGCTCACGGAGCTTTTTACAAAAAGGTGTAAAATTACTCTGCTTTGTGATAGGTGTTCCGTTACAGTCTACCGTTACAAATGCCAGGTCTGTAGCCTTCGCCCAGTTATCCTGCAGAGTTTGAAGTTCCTTTACATCTACTACGTCCTCAATATAGATATTATTCTTTTCCGTCAATGTTCTGTCCTCCAAACATCAGTAGTATCCAACCTCATTGGTCCAAAATTAATGTTTTTTCTTCTTTCTATCCTTTTTAGTTAGATAACGGCAGGCTTTCTCCGCACAGTTACATGCATCTTCTGTATAGCAATCTGCTCCGATTTCCCGAGCCTGCTTCTCGGTCAGGAAATAACCACCTACCATAAAATAAAACTGATTCCGGATACCTTTCATCTCAAACTCTTCAACAACAGCCCTCATATCCTCCTCAGAATGAGGCATAATACCGCTTAAACATACAATTTGAGCATGACTGCCTACTGCCTCCTCCAAAAATCTTCTCGGTGAAACATCCACGCCCAAATCAATCACTCTTATATTCTTACTTTCCATCATAATCTTCACAAGATTCTTTCCGATGTCATGTAAATCCCCTTTAACTGTTCCTATTATAACTGTTCCAATCTCCTTTTTGGCACGCCCCGCACTATAATGCCGAAGAGTAGAAACTCCTCTCTCTAACGCCCGGGTAACACTTAAAATTTCCGGAACGCCAACCTCTTCTTTGCGGAACTTCTCCGCTACCTGTTCCATTCCGGATAAAAAACCATCCTCCAGGATCGTTTGTGGATTTGTCCCCTCTTCCAGAGCCATTTTAACCAAATCAGAGACTCTTTTCCCCTGTCCCTTTTTCAGGGAATCAATAATTTCTTCTATTGTTGCTCCCATTTTGCCCTCCAAAAATCTATCAGAGTGTTCCTTGCCCTTATTTTATACTTTTTACACTTAAAAAGCAAATTATTATCGTATTTTTTGCAAAATACTTTTTCAAAATATAAAATTTCACTAATTTATTCTAGTAATCAATAAAATTTTTTATTCAAACAGGCAATAAAAACGGTAAAAAAAGGAAGTGGGGAAACCAATAGCAATTTTTTCTGATTTAGTTTGTGGACAAACAGAAGAATCCTGTAACCTAGCCACGCTAGGTTACAGGATTCTTCTGTGACTTAATAACAAAATCAAATCCAACTTATATATTCAACTAAAGTCAGCCTCCCGAAAGATAAATAATCCCTATTTTATCTTTATTTTAACGGTTGCCTTTTTACCACTTCCATCAGTTGCCATTGCTGTAATTTTTACCGTCTTTTTCTTACCAGCCTTCCTGCTCTTTACTTTGCCGCCGGATGTGACTGTAGCGTATTTCGGATTGCTTGATTTCCAGCGTATTTTTTTGTTCGCTCCTTTCTCAGCTTTGACAATGGCTTTTAGTTTGAGTGTTTTTCCTGCTTTAACATTTTTTCTTCCTTTAATTGCGATTTTCTTTACCTGTCCTTTCATGACAGTAATCACGAATGTTTTCTTTCTACCGCTTCCATCCATTGCTATTGCTGTGATAGTGATTTTTTTGCCTGCGGCTTTTTTGCTAATCTTTACAACTCCGTTTTTATCTACTTTTACGAGTTTTGGATTACTTGATTTCCACTTTACTTTATTCTTTGGAAGATTGGTAGTCAGAGTAACCTTTTTACCAGCAGCAATTTTGTTGGAAATCGTATCAATTTTGATGTTTTCCATCTGTTGATCTTTATTTTTCTCTTTCTGGTCATTAGATGTATTATTATCTTTTATATTATTATCTTCTGCTATAAATACAATCGTTGGCCTTGTAACCGTTGCATTCGTCGCATAGTGATTCATATTTGTTATCGTATGGTATTGATCTTCATCAATAAAATACGTTAAATAATAGGTTCCCTCTTTCTTTGCCAGGACTTTCTGCATCCCTTTTGCACCATTTAATATCACGTCTTTATTTTCTATTGGAGTTCCATCTGCGTCCGTAACTTTCCATATACCATTTTTATCCTGGAACCCATAGAATGAAACATTATTTCTATTTAATCCTTCTAATTTAATTTTATTCAATGAAAACTCTGTTCCAACCGCTATCTTCTGATCACTGTGATCTGATACAACCTTGTTAAGAGGTCTTGTTGCAATCAGATCATCCACTTTACTTTCTGTTGTTGTCAGATTCTCTGTATAGGAACCACCTGCACTGCACATCGCAATATTCCGGCTAATACGGTAGATTGCCTTTTTTGTTGTTCCACTTGACCGGAGTTTCGTCCAGTTGATTCCGTCTTTATCCGTATCTGTCGGATGCAGCACAGCTCTGTTTTTCAGGGATGCTCTTGCATTAGAAGTAAATTTTCCTAATAAAAATGATCTTGCAGTACCAACGGAATCATATCCCGCAATCGTTACATCATAAGTAATTAAAACCGGACATTTATAATATGTTACTGCAGTCTGTTTTTTCTGCTGCTGTTTGATATAGGCCGCTGTGTATGGCGGCAATGTCATAGATGCCTCTGAAGATGTCTGTGTTTCCTTACTTTCGCTTTTCTCCTTTGACCATCCACTTTCTATCGCCTGAGATGCACTAAATCCTATATTTCCTGTAATCTCTCCAAATACACCTAATGTCTTCTTATATTCTACAGAAGAAGACTGTTCATACGTATATGATTTAGAGCCACTTACCGAATTTAATGCGCTGTAACTAATAGAGTTTGATAATGTCTGTGTTCCGGAAAGTTCCACTCCACTGTCATTTCGAAAACCAGAAGTATAAATCGGACTTTCTTCCTGTACATCGCTGATTTCCTGCTTATAGCTGCCCTCATTCATCGGATAGATCGGAGACACTTTAAAATTATGGAAATATACTGTAACTGCACGGTACATATACATATACATTATGTTCATATATCCTACAAGCAGTGTTTTATAATAAACTGGTCCTTCCGTTTCATCATTTAACTCAGCAACCGAATTCACACTACAAAATCTCCCCAATTTACCATCAATACCCTGCTGATCCTTCATTTGTGCTATTGCTTTATTTTGTGCATTTTTCAAACTGTTATCTGTTCCTTCATAAACTCCTGAAAAAAGACGGGTATCCCTGTCATGGTTGGCTGGAATTGTTGCCTTATCATAAGTTGTTAAATTTTTTATATACTTATCCGCTATTTGGGCCCAGAAATCTGATGCAGAAGAATGTTTCACCAAAATACTGGCTCCTACATACTCCCAGTCATCTACCAGGGAACCTTCCTGATTCATCTTATACTGATCATCCTGAAATTGTGTTTTTAATGCATTTTTATAATTGTTTGTATTGACTCCCTCAGATACCTTCACATTCGCCTTTCGATAATAAATCTTTCCACTTCCAAGCGCCTGCGTATCTTTATCTTCCAGCACTGACGGAATATCTTTCAGTGAATCAATTACCTGACTTCCACTCGCTGCCTGCACTGTCATCGGTAAAAGAACTGTGAGTACCATTATAAGACTTAAACTCACCGATACGATGCCATATTGAATTTTAGAGCTAATTTTTAATGTCTTCATTCTTTTCACTCTCCTTTTCCTTGGGATTCATATAATTAGTTTCTTTTATTTTCATTGTATGAATTCCTGTCGGAAAAGGATAGTGTCCTGGAGTCACATATTTTCTTTCTTTTATCTGTTGCAGAGCCGTCGAAAATCCTGAACCCTCCTAATTCTCAACTAAATTCCGCCAAAAAAACAAAAACCCCAAGAAAGAAGAAATCCTATATTTGTGGCCTTAGAGCGAGGATATCTTCTTTCTTAGGGTTCGTCTGTTTCTTCGACTATTTATTTGCGAATTACAGTGTCACTTTTTCAAGATGCCACATCTCTTTTGCGTACTCTTCGATCGTACGGTCAGATGAGAACTTACCTGCGGATGCTGTCTGGAGCATTGCTGTTCTTGCCCAGTGTTCTTCGTCACGGTAAGCGGCATCGATTCTGTTATGTGCTTCTTTGTAAGAATCGAAGTCTAACAGTGTGAAATAAGTGTCTTTTTCAAGGAGTGCGTCGTAAAGTGCACGGAACAGTTCCGGATTCTCCGGTGAATAGAATCCATTTACCAACTGTGTAAGTACCTGACGAACGTCCTGATTGTTGTTGTATACGTCTCTTGGGTTGTAGTTTTTGTTCTTTTCGTATTCCATTACCTGCTCTGCAGATAAACCGAAGATAAATGCGTTATCTTTACCAACTTCTTCTACGATCTCAACGTTGGCTCCATCCATTGTTCCTAATGTAAGGGCACCGTTTAACATGAACTTCATGTTACCTGTTCCTGATGCTTCTTTGGA
>CAKREJ010000094.1 GCA_934317185.1 uncultured Anaerobutyricum sp.
CTGTTTCGATATAGAAAAACCACTGTTTAATGCGTCGAAATCAAAAGAAAACAGTGGAAATTGTTATTTGAACATGGAAAACCCACTGTTTAATGCACCAAATTCAGAAGAAAATGAAAAAAACCACTGTTTTAACGATGGTAAAGCACTGTTTAAAACAACAAGTCAGCATGAACCCCACTGTTTTGAAATTCCTGTGTCAACTACAGAGAATAAATATATGTTATATAAAAAGCTGGAAGAATTACAAGCTAATAAAAGTATAGGGAATGTCACAGCGTTAAATATAAAGGCAATTATTGAAATCTTTTCAGAACAGGAAGTCTTCGGGCGAAAAGAAATAAAACAAAAGCTGGGATATAAAGACAGCAAGGCGGGATTTTTAATTCAGATAATGCAGGAGCTTGAGTTGATTAAATCTGTGAAAGGAAAGGGGAAAGGAAAGTATAGATTTCTTATATAAAAGTTTGTTGTGTCAATATCTCCATGGTATAATTTAAAATATATAACTATTTTACTTGCTACACAGGAGGAGGGTATTATGAAGAAAATCTATAAAAATGCAATTACAATAGCAATGATTATGGTGTTATGTTTGATTTGGGGAGGTCATAGTTACGCACGGGAGATGGATGATGGATACAGGATGCCAGGCTGGGAGCTGAAAGGGAACACCGTAATAATTAGTGGGACAGGAGCGTTTGAACAACAGTTGGGAGGTATCTTTGGCAATGTTAAAGATGTAAAAGTAATTGTGGAGGAAGGGATTACCAGTCTGCCACATGGTTTTTTGTCGGAAAATAAGAGTGTAACAAGTGTAGAAATTTCTGAAAGTGTTAAAGAGATAGGTAGTTATGCTTTTAATGAATGTAGTAATTTAAAGAGTGTAATAATTAAGGCAAATATAGAAGAGATTAAAGAAAGGACTTTTGAAAGATGCAGAAAACTGGAAAAGGTTGAACTTCCGGATAGTGTAAAAAGTATTGGTGAGTATGCATTTGATGAGTGTGATAAATTGGATTCGATAAAAATACCTGAGAATGTAACGCATATGGGGAATGGAATTTTTGAGAGGTGTTTCAATTTGAAAAATGTTGTTATGCCAAAGAAAATGACGGTTATTCCAGATTATACATTCACACTATGTAAAAGCTTGAAAACTATGATTATTCCTAATAATGTCGAGACTATAGGTGAGCATGCTTTTGATAGCTGCAAATCTTTGGAAAAAATAATGATACCGAGTGGAACAAAGAGAATTAAAGATTGTGCATTTGGTGAATGTTTAAATTTGGAAAAAATAGATATTCCTGATACGGTAGAAAGTGTAGGAATACAAGCATTTGTTGATTGCAGAAAGTTAAAAGAAATTAATCTTTCTAAAAAACTTTCCGTAATTGAGATTGGTACTTTTATGGGGTGTGACAGTCTAAAGTCAATTGACATTCCGGCAGGTGTAAAAACTATTAAATGGTATGCTTTTTCAGAATGTTTTGCTTTGAAACAGGTAAATATTCCTAATACGGTTACATATATAGGAAGCTGTGCTTTTGAAGATAGTCATAAGTTGAAGAATGTGTCTATACCATCGAGCGTTACAAAGATTGGAGACTATGCATTTGGATATTGTACAAGCTTAGCTTATGTGCAATCTGTGACAGATCATAAGATGAGAACGATGGCGAGTGATAAGTATAAGGTGCGAGGCTTTACTATCATAGGAAAGAAAAATTCTGCAGCCTATAGATATGCAAAAAAGCATAAGTTTGAATTTTATACATCTTTAAAATATATGAAAGTTCATACTGTTAAGTCCTGTCGATATAGAATAAAGAACAATTCAGAAGTAACATTTTTAGGGATTGCAAATAAGAAAATAAAAAATGTGACAATTCCCAGCACTGTAAAAATTGATAAAAAGACTTATAAAGTCACATCAATCTCACCAAATGCATTGAGAAACAAAGGAATAACAAAATTAACGCTAGGAAAGAATGTTGTAACTATTGGAGCAGGGGCATTTAATAATTGCAGGAAGCTTAAAAAAATAATTATAAAATCGTCCAAGCTTAAAACGATTGGAAAAGATGCATTTAAAAAGCTGCCAAAGAAATTGGTTGTGAAAGTTCCGTCGAAAAAGATAAAATTATATAAGAAGTTATTAAAGAAGCAAAAAATAAAATTTAACATAACGAAGTGAATGCACGGTTATGAAATAAAGACCTAAAAGGTTTTAGTAAAAAATGAGGGGTTTGATTTAGTTAGTTAATTGTGCATCTTTGCAAGTCTACACTCCGCTTTCTACGGAATACTTTTGTGTGGAAAGCGGATATATTCTTTCAGATTTCTCAAAATCATTATCTTACCTTTCGTTTTTTTGATATCTGTTAATTAGTATGCCAGATTGAATAAGTACTTAATTTTCTTAAGTCATCCTGTATACAATACTGATAAAATGCAGGATTCGATTTAGAAAACTACATTTATAATTGTGCGAATTTTCTACAAATCTAAAAGTAACGATACAAAATCACCTAAAATCACAAATGAAATTGTATTTTTATAAGAACAATCCCTTTCCGAAACAATAAAAAGTAAATAAATAGGCTATGATAACTCAGAAAATAAGAATAATAATCAGAAAATAATGTATATAAATATAAATAATCTAATTATTAGACAGCTTGCCTTAATGTTTATGTTTACAACCTATTTAAAATGTTGTAATATGATAACAACAAAAAGAAATGCAGGAAGTTATTATAACTGCTTCTGAAAATGAATTTGTTACTTTTGAAATATGTAATTATCCAGATACTTATTTAGGAATCATGTATTCAGAATCATGAAATCAAAAAGGTTGATGTGATGATGTTGATTGAGAGCTTCTGATAATTACTAATTACAAAAATATAATTTACAACTGATGAATATTTACTATTTTATAGTGATGCAAGAAAGGGTGAGACCATGTATCAGGACAATATGCGACAGGGTCTATATGATCCAAGTCTGGAGCATGATAACTGTGGTATTGGTGCTGTAGTAAACATCAAGGGTCTTAAGAGCCATGAGACAGTATCGAATGCCTTGAAAATTGTTGAAAATCTTGAACATAGAGCCGGCAAGGACGCCGAGGGTAAAACAGGGGACGGAGTAGGTATCTTAGTGCAGATATCCCATAAATTCTTCGAGAAGACCTGTAGTACTCTCGGTTTTTCTATTGGTAAGGAACGTGACTACGGTATTGGTATGTTCTTTATGCCACAGGATGAGTTACAGAGAAACCGTGCAAAGAAGATGTTTGAGATTATCGTTGAAAAAGAGGGATTAAACTTCTTAGGATGGAGGGAGGTTCCGGTTCAGCCGGGAATTCTCGGAAAGAAAGCAGCAGATTGTATGCCATGCATTATGCAGGGTTTTGTAAAGAGACCATTTGATGTTCCGAGGGGACTTGATTTTGACCGCCGTCTTTATATTGTAAGACGAGTGTTTGAACAGTCCAGTGATTCTACTTATGTTGTTTCTTTGAGCAGCAGAACGATTGTATATAAAGGTATGTTCTTAGTAGGACAGTTAAGAATGTTTTACAATGACCTTCAGGATAAAGATTATGAATCTGCTATTGCATTAGTTCATTCTCGTTTCTCCACCAACACTGTACCAAGCTGGGAGAAAGCACATCCTTATCGTTATATCGTTCATAATGGTGAGATTAATACAATCCGTGGTAATGCCGATAAGATGTTAGCTCGTGAGGAGAACATGGAGTCTGATTATCTGAAAGATGAAATGATCAAGCTGACACCAGTTGTTGATCCAAATGGTTCGGATTCTGCAAGATTAGATAATACATTAGAGTTCCTTCTTATGAGTGGAATGCCACTTCCTCTGGCAATGATGATCACAATTCCGGAGCCGTGGGAGAATAACGAAGGAATGAGCAGAGAAAAGAGAGACTTCTATCAGTACTATGCGACAATGATGGAGCCATGGGATGGTCCTGCCTCTATTCTTTTCACAGATGGAGATATTATGGGAGCTGTACTTGACCGTAATGGTCTTAGACCTTCCCGTTACTATATTACAGATGATGACCAGTTAATTCTTTCATCTGAAGTAGGTGTATTAGATTTTGATACAACACATATCGTAAAGAAAGAGAGACTTCATCCGGGCAAGATGCTTCTCGTAGATACGGTAAAAGGTGAACTGATCGATGATGATATTCTTAAAGACTCTTATGTAAAGAAACAGCCTTACGGTGAATGGTTATCCGATAACCTTGTATTCTTAAAGGACTTAAAGATTCCGAATGTTGCAGTAGAAGAATACAGCTATGAAGAAAGCAATCGTCTGATGAAGGCCTTCGGTTACTCTTATGAAGAAGTAAAGGATTCTGTTTTGCCGATGGCATTAAACGGAGGTGAAGCAATCGGAGCGATGGGTGTTGATACACCATTAGCAGTGCTTTCTAAAAAGCATCATCCGTTATTTAATTACTTTAAACAGCTTTTTGCACAGGTAACAAATCCTCCTATCGATGCGATTCGTGAAGAAATCGTTACATCTACATCAATCTATGTTGGTGGAGAGGGTAATGTTTTAGAAGAAAAAGCAGAAAACTGTCATGTACTTAAGATACATAATCCTATTTTAACAAATACAGATTTATTAAAGATCCGTCATGCGAAGGTAAAGAATATTAATGTAAAAGATGTGCCGATTACTTACTACAAAGGAACACCGCTTGATAAGGCAATCAATCATTTGTATATTGCAGTAGACCAGGCACATAAAAATGGTGCAAATGTTGTTATTCTTACAGACAGAGGAGTGGATGAGAATCATGTAGCAATTCCATCTCTGCTGGCAGTATCTGCTGTACATCATCATCTTATTGAAACAAAGAAAAGTACATCTGTAAGTATTATCTTAGAGAGTGGTGAACCAAGAGAAGTACATCATTTTGCAACATTGTTAGGCTACGGTGCATGTGCGATCAACCCATATCTGGCACAGTTTAGTATTAAGAAACTGATTCAGGATGGTTTATTAAAGAAAGATTACTATGCGGCAGTAAATGATTATAATAATGCAGTTCTCCACGGTATTGTAAAGATTGCATCTAAGATGGGTATTTCTACTCTGCAGTCTTATCAGGGTTCTCAGATTTTTGAGGCAGTTGGTATCAGTAAGAAAGTGATTGATGAATATTTTACAAATACAGTAAGTCGTGTAGAAGGAATTACATTAGAAGATATTGCGGAAGATGTAGATTTCCATCATTCAAAAGCATTTGATATGTTAGGACTTAAGAATGATCTGAGTCTTGACAGTGAAGGAGATCATAAATACAGAAGTGGAAAAGAAGAACATCTTTATAATCCACTTACGATCCATACATTACAGACAGCAACGTGGACAAATAATTATGACCTGTTCAAACAGTATACTTCCATGATTAATAAAGAAACTGCTCCTGTAAGTCTTCGTGGGTTAATGGATTTCAATTATCCTTCAAAGGGAATTCCTATTGATGAAGTTGAATCTGTAGATTCTATCGTAAAACGATTTAAGACCGGTGCTATGAGTTACGGTTCTATTTCCAAAGAAGCACATGAAACTCTGGCAATTGCAATGAACATGATTCATGGTAAATCAAACACCGGTGAAGGTGGAGAAGATTTAGAGCGTCTGACTGTTGGACCAGATGGACTGAATAAATGCTCCGCAATTAAGCAGGTAGCTTCCGGACGTTTCGGTGTAACAAGCCGTTATCTCGTAAGCGCACAGGAAATTCAGATTAAGATGGCACAGGGAGCAAAACCTGGTGAAGGTGGACATTTGCCGGCAGGAAAGGTATATCCGTGGATTGCAAAGACAAGACATTCAACACCTGGTGTAGGACTTATTTCCCCGCCACCTCATCACGATATTTACAGTATCGAGGATTTGGCACAGTTAATTTATGACCTGAAAAATGCGAACAGGGATGCTCGTATTTCTGTAAAACTGGTATCCGAAGCAGGTGTCGGAACAGTCGCAGCCGGT
>CAKREJ010000095.1 GCA_934317185.1 uncultured Anaerobutyricum sp.
TATAAGCGAACATTCTTCACGCAACGACTACTGGCACATTTTACCAGTATTTCTTTTTTCTTTTTCGTCCGTCATTCTAACAAATCAGGAGTTAATCTTCATCTAATTTGAGGACACTCATAAATGCTTTTTGTGGTATCTCTACGTTACCAACCTGTCGCATTCTTTTCTTTCCTTCCTTCTGTTTTTCAAGAAGCTTTTTCTTACGGGAAATATCACCGCCATAGCACTTCGCAAGTACGTCTTTACGAACCGCCTTTACTGTCTCTCTTGCAATAATCTTACTTCCGATTGCTGCCTGAATTGGAACCTCAAATAAATGTCTTGGAATTTCTTCTTTTAATTTTTCACAAATTTTCCTTGCTCGTTCATAAGCTGTAGATGAATGAACAATAAAAGAAAGTGCATCAACAGTCTCACGGTTGATGAGAATATCTAATTTCACAAGGTCGGACTGCTGGTATCCCTTCATCTCATAATCAAAAGAAGCATATCCTCTGGAACGAGATTTTAAAGCATCAAAGAAATCATAAATAATCTCGTTAAGTGGCAGCTCATATTTAAGGAGTGCTCTTGTTTCTTCCATGTATTCCATAGAAATATAGGTTCCACGACGCTCCTGACAAAGTGTCATAATGGCTCCTACATATTCTTTAGTTACCATGATTTCTGCTGATACGATCGGTTCTTCCATATATTCGATCGTAGATGGATCTGGAAGATTCGTCGGATTTGTTAAATCAAACACCGTTCCGTCTGTCTGATGCACCTTATAAATAACACTCGGTGCTGTAGTTACTAAGTCAAGATTATATTCTCTTTCTAATCGTTCCTGAATAATCTCTAAATGTAAAAGACCTAAAAATCCACAACGGAAACCAAATCCTAATGCAACCGAAGTTTCCGGCTCATACTGAAGTGCCGCATCGTTAAGCTGTAACTTTTCTAAGGCATCTCTTAAATCCGGATATTTAGCTCCATCTGCCGGATAAATTCCGCAAAATACCATAGAATTTACCTTTTTATAACCTGGCAGTGGCTCGGCACATGGATTATCTGCATCTGTAACAGTATCACCAACACGGGTATCCTTTACATTTTTAAGACTGGCAGTAATATAACCAACCATTCCGGCTGAAAGCTCATCACACGGAAAGAACTGGCCTGCACCAAAGGTTCCGACTTCAACAACCTCTGCCTTTGCACCAGTCGCCATCATCAGCATATTTGTACCTTTTTTAATGCTTCCTTCCATGATACGGGCAAAAATGATAACCCCTTTATAAGAATCATATACACTGTCAAAAATAAGTGCCTGTAACGGATTGTCAGGATTTCCGCTCGGTGCGGGAATCTTCTTTACGATCTGTTCTAAAACTTCTTCAATATTGAGTCCGTTTTTTGCAGAAATCTTTGGAGCATCCTGTGCTTCGATTCCAATAACATCCTCTATCTCTTCCACTACCCGATCCGGGTCAGCACTTGGCAGATCAATCTTATTGATAACCGGCATGATCTCAAGATCATGATCTAGTGCAAGATATACATTCGCAAGTGTCTGTGCCTCGATTCCCTGTGCCGCATCTACTACAAGTACCGCTCCCTCACAGGCCGCAAGACTTCGGCTTACTTCATAATTAAAATCAACATGTCCCGGTGTATCAATCAGATTAAATATATATTCTTCTCCGTCCTCTGCATGATATACAATACGAACTGCCTGAGACTTAATCGTAATTCCACGTTCTCTCTCTAAATCCATATTATCAAGAACCTGATTCTGCATTTCTCTATCTGTCAGCAGCCCTGTTTTTTCGATAATACGGTCTGCTAAAGTTGACTTCCCATGATCAATATGTGCTATAATACAAAAATTTCTTATTTTACTCTGGTCAATTCCAGCCAAGTCAGTTTCCTCCTATTTTACGTTTATAATCTAATTCTATCTGTCCTATTCTACCATGAGTTTCTTACCTTTGCAATTTTTTATTACAGCTCATAATACATTTTAAGCCATATTATAAAACAACAAGCACTCGTAAGCTGTGTTTATTTCTAATATAATTTATTCCTGATTTGATAACTTAACAAACTCATCAAGTCTTGCTTTTGCTTTTCCACTGTCAATCAGCTCTGCCGCAAATTTTATCCCTTCTTCCAATGTTTCCACTTTTCCAGCTACATAAAAACCTGCTCCGGCATTCATTAAAACGGCTTCTCTTCTCGGACCCTTTTCTCCATTTAAGATTGCCAATGTAATCTTTGCATTCTCTTCCGGTGTGCCTCCAACTAATTCTTCTTTATCACACTTCTTAACCCCAAACTGTTCTGGCTCAATCTCGTAAGAACGGAACTTTCCATCTTTAATCTCGCAGACACTTGTTTTTGCACTCATAGAAATCTCATCAAGACAATCTTGTCCATATACGACCATTGCATTTTTTACTCCGAGATTAGAGAGTACTCTGGCAAGTGGTTCTACCAGCTTCTCATCATACACTCCCATGACCTGCATATTTGCACCTGCCGGATTAGAAAGTGGTCCTAAAATATTAAATACTGTGCGAATTCCCAACTCTTTTCGTACTGATGCTACATAACGCATCGCCGTATGATATTTCTGTGCAAAAAGAAAACAGATATTGATATCTTTTAACATCTGTGCACTCTTTGCCGGAGAAACCATAATGTTTACTCCAAGTGCCTCCAGCACATCTGCTGCACCACATTTACTTGAAGCTGCTCTATTTCCGTGCTTTGCAACCGGAACACCTCCTGCAGAAATCACAAGTGCTGACGTTGTAGAAATATTAAAAGAGTTCGACCGATCTCCACCCGTTCCCACAATTTCTAATACATCCATATCATTAAGAAGTCTTGTACAATGTGCTCTCATTCCTGCTGCGGAAGCTGTAATCTCATCAATCGTCTCCCCTTTCATGGCAAGAGCAGTAAGATAAGCACTTTTTTGAATATCATCCGCTTCTCCTGTCATAATCTCATCCATAACTGTCTGTGCCATTTCATAACTTAAATCTTCTTTTCTGCTTAATTTGATAATTGCTTCTTTAATCATAATTCTAGCCTCTCTTTTTGTGTGATTGTTGTCATGCGGATTTGGGATGGAATTGATGTAAGAATTGCGAAATAAAAAAATCCGCCCATGACAACGTATTACTACTTTGTCAAGGACGGGTGTATTATCAGTAAGTTATTCTTTCACATCCGCGGTGCCACCTTGATTCACAAAAATGTGCACTCTAAAGGATACCATCATATCCCTGGCAACTGACGTATGCCTTTACGTCACAGTGTACTAAGCAATAACTGCCTTTGACTGTGCCCTCCACGGTCCATTTAATAATCTGCGTTTAATCCGGCTCTCACCTGCCCGGACTCTCTGTGTATGCACAACTATTTTTATCTCCGCTTCAACGGTTTGACTTGAAAAATTAAATTTTCTGATATTATTAAATCATAAACTCTATCGTTTGTCAATTTATTTTTTATAATGATGCAAAACCGTAAATATTTTAATTATGCTTTTTATAACATTTTTCTCCTGATAAAAGACGATAGAGCATCTCTGCCAGAGGTTTCATTGCATTTTTTGCTTCATCTAATGTATTATTTTGTGCTCCAACTTCTACCAGCATAGCTCTTTTGACCAAATGAAGGTTATATCTATAGCCTTTTATGTATATTTTCCGTGTTAACTCCGGGTAATATTTTCCACACAAAAGCTGCATCTGTAAACTAAATGCCAGATTCGCTTCCTTATTTGGATTATAAAGATAACCAATATCTCCTTTATCTCTAAGACGGCTGACTCCATTAAAAAACATAATCTGTGCTGCCGAATTTCCATTAATTTTGGTTCGAAGATGAATACTGTTTTCTACAGAATCTCTGTGCAGATCAATCACTACCTTTACGGAAGGATTCTTTTTTAAAGCTGCTTCCACACTATCTCCGGCAAAATTATAGGCTGCATTTCTGTCAAGCTGTCCATCCACCATATCGTAGACAGACTCATCATGAATCGTCTTTATTCCATACACATCTTCCAGTTCTTTTGTCAGTTCTTCTCCCACATCAATAACAGAGCCTCCCTTTCCTTTTACTGTTTTATATGTCTCACTTCCATGCGTATGATAGATTAATACTAACGGCTCATCTTTTCCTAATTTTGCAGATAAATCCATTTTCACAAGTTTAGGTCCATTTAACTCCTGCTTTGTCATAGAGGTTGTTTCATCTACAATATAAAAATGCTCTAATAAAAAGGAATAGCTTGCCAGTTCTTTTACTGTATAACTTTTTCCTGCTCCTGTCTGCTTCATCGTTCCGGGATCTTTCTTTTTTTCTTCCACAGACTGGTCATCTGATTCTGTAAAATAATCCGGTACTGTATCACTATATCTGTTTTTATAATATCCTTTTCCTTTCCAGTAATCGAATGCAAATCTCTGAATTGGAAAAAATTCCACCTGCATTCCATTTTGAAAAAAAGGAAGCATTATTCTTTTTTCACCTTCGTATGTATCATATCCCAAAATTGGGGTTAATTCGTACTGTCCTTTCTGTATACTATTCTCCATAAATTCACAAAACACTTCTGCATGGATCGGAACATTATTCCACAAAGACGTTATCCTTTTTTTTACCCTCTCCCTTCCTCCGGATAAAAACAAACCCCATAGCAAAATAAAAAGAACAAACAATAACCCTTCTACTGTTTTCAAATTTCTTTCCCGCATAATTCCTCCAGACAAAAATTGACGTACCCTGATATTTTTATACTATAAGCTTATGCCTGTCCTTTTTATTTATGATTTTACAAAGTTCTCCCTGCAACAAATTGATTAATTCCTTCAGAAAGAGTATAACTGATTCTTTTTACTGCTTCATCAATCTCTTTTGGTGTCACAAAAAGGTCCCGTAGCTTCTTATCTAAAATTTTTTCCAGAAAACGATATTTCTCACCTTCCGGCCAGGAGGTAAATATATTTTTCATTCCTTCCCCCTGCGAATTACAAAACGATTCCATAATATCACAGGCTAATGAAGGAATGGAAATAACCGTAGGAACTCCTATCGCAACAACCGGAATTCCCATCGTATTTTCTGTAATCTCGTTTCGATGATTTCCAACTCCGGAACCCGGAGAAATTCCTGTGTTACTAATCTGAATCGTTCGATTCAGTCTTTCTGAACTCTTAGCAGCTAATGCATCAATCACTACTAAGGCATCCGGATGAATCTTCTTGACAATTCCTTCAACAATTTCCCCCGTTTCCATCCCGGTTTGTGCCATAACTCCCGGTGCCAAAGCAGCTACTACCGGACACCCTTCTATTTCTTTCCAACCGGTTAAATGTCTTGTCACAAACAGATTTTTTATTACAAGAGGACCAAGTGCGTCCGGAGTCACCTCCCCATTCCCAAGTCCAATAAATAACAATCTCTTTTTTTCTGAAAGCAACGACTTTAATCGTTTCGCAAGATGACTGCTCATCTCCTCATGAAAACCACCATCATTCTCTGCCATATTTTCTCCTTCAAGAGTTACATAAATCCCCTTCGGCTTCCCAAGCTGTTTTTCCCCTGCCTCATTTTCGATCTCGATTATCGTTTCCTGTAGTCCTCGATTCCCTATCATTTCCTGCTGTACTTTAATTCCGGCAAATGAGTTTTCTTTCTCAATCGTTTCTGCAAGCTCCTCCTTTAACTCTAACGCTAAATCTGTATGTGAAAAAGAATGTACGGTATTCATAATATCTCTCCTTGACATTTTTAACTCTCATTTAAATGTTATGAAAGCATTACGCAATACTTAAATGAACGCTTCCATGAAGTATTATGTAAAAAAAACATCCAAATATACATGAACCTGATAAATTAACTTATAAAAATTTCATTTTTTGCTTGACAAACCACGAAAAAATCAATAGAATATAGAGGTATGTTTACATTAGATTGTCCGTGTCCGAAATAATGCAAAACAATATAAACATAATAATAATTATAAGTAATAATA
>CAKREJ010000096.1 GCA_934317185.1 uncultured Anaerobutyricum sp.
CAGTAGTCGCTGTGTGAAGAATGTTCGCAAAAAGGCTCACATTCTTTACTCACTCCGAGGTCACATCTGCTACTATATACTTTTTTATTTTTCTGTTTTTTCGTCAACTCTTCAAATAAGGATTCTTTTATTTCTGTGCTTCTCGTCTGTTGCTAAATTGAAGATGAGAATTAAATTAGCAGAGGAGGCAGGGGGGGATCTCCGGTAGATTATGGCGGTCAATCAGTGAAAACTTCCAGTAGACAAAAATGACTACTCTTTTTGCTGAATAAGTATCGGAAAGAAATTCAAGAATGCAAATTTACTTCTGGAGCAGACAGGCAAAAAATAAAAAAAGAAGCAGTTAGCAGATGTGACCTCGGAGTGAGTATTGAATGCGAGCTTTTATGCAAGCATTCAACACGTAGCGACTACTGGCACAGATGCTACCTGCTTCTTTTTTATTTTTCGTCCGTTACTTAGTAAATTATTATTTTGCTGCTGTTGTTTCTGTTGCTTTCTCGGTAGATGTGGAGGATGTGCTCTTTAGGGATAACTGTGCCCAGAGTTTCTGGTCTACGTCTTTGTTGTAATCCCACTTTTTCTCAAGCTTCTTTGTCCATCCATCGTATTTTTTCTGGAAAGCTTCGGACTGTTTTTGTTCTTTTAAAGTCTTTTTGTTGCTTGCTGTTTCTTTTTTGTCTGTGTAAGCTACAAGCTTAGCGATAACGTAACCGTTGTCACATTCAAAAACTTTATCTGCGATGTCACCATCTTTTAGACCTTTCATCGCACCTTCAAAGGCTTCGCCTTCTTCGGATTCGCCTGCTGCATAGGACTCGTCTGTGTTGGAGTAGTTCTGCTCTTTGGCAACTTTTTTGATGGTCTTCTTACCACTCTGAATCTCTTTAAGTGCTGCTTCTGCTTTTGCTTTTACTGCTTTCTTTTCTTTTGCACTCATCTGTGTAGTTTTGCCATCTTTATCTGTCTTTGTTGTAGCAAAGACAACTCTGTAGATGGTAGACTTTCTTGCTTCATCGTCTGTTACAGTCACTTTTTCTTTGCTTTCAATCTTTTTCTGAACTTTTGATGCTAATGTGCTGTCTTCATAAATTTTCTCAACATCTTCACGGGTAGCTCCGCATTCTTTCATCGCTTTTTTACCAGCTTTATCCTGATAATAGGAAAGTGCGGAATCGCTGCACTGCTGTTTCTCTGTATGAGTTAACTTGCAGTCGTATTTATCTGCCTTTTTGTTAAGGATGATGTTCTGTTTCATCTGAGAAATAACCTGTTTCTTTACATATTCTTCAAATGTCTGGTCTTTTCCGTCATCATCTTTTCCCATAGACATACTCCAGAAGTCACTTCCATAGTAGCTGCTGTAAGTCTGTTCATACTGTGCACTGAGCATCTTTGCATACAGCCATGCTTCCTTTAATGTTACATCTGTTCCGTCATAGCTGAATAAAACTTTATTTCCATCCTGTGTTTTTGTTCCTTTTCCGCTGCTTGATGTAGAACAGCCTGTCATAAGACCCATAGCCATAATTACTACAAGAACAAGGGAAAGAACCTTTGTTAACTTCGCTTTCATTATTAACCTCCTATAATTTGACACTGCATTTTTTTATTATAGTACAAATCAGAGAATACAACAAGTGAATTCTGATTCATACAGCTAAAGATCTACTCCATAGGATTAAAGATTTCATCCGTGAGGCTATAAATCCAATCCGTAGAACTAAAGATTTAATCTATGAAGCTAAAAATCTGACCCACAGAACTAAAAATGATACTAACCCAGTAATTTTTGAATATTTTTGATGATTTCCCGTACTTTTGTGAGTAGTTCTTTTTTGGGAACTCCGGCGGCTTCAAACAGGAAGACTGGATTGGCTTCTGGTTTTATTTTCATTTTATTGCGGTATTGTTTGAGGAAGCTGTCTATTTCCTCGACACGGACACTGGCACGGGGATTCATGGTAAATAAAATCTTGCTGCCTTTTTGTTCGATGGATAAAAGCCATGCCTGATGTGCTTCTTCTCTTAAGAGTGCAACGTCCATGAGCCGGATGAGTGGGGCCGGTATATCGCCATAGCGGTCCGTCATTTCTTCAAGCATATCCTCGTATTCTTCGGTTGTTTCAATGGTTGCGATTCTTTTATACCAGGAAAGCTTTTCTGCTTCGCTCTTGATATACGTTTCCGGAATGTAAGCATCGATGCTAAGGTCAATGGAGGTAGTAAAAGTATCGACCTCCTGTTGCTCTCCTTTCATTGTCAAAACGGCTTCGTTTAACATTTTGCAGTAAAGGTCGTATCCAACAGATTCCATATGTCCGGATTGTTCTGCACCAAGTAAATTTCCGGCTCCTCGAATTTCAAGATCTCGCATGGCGATTTTAAAACCACTTCCCAAATCGGTGAATTCACGGATGGCCTTTAATCGTTTTTCTGCTTCTTCTTTAAGGATTGAATTTCTCCGATACATTAAAAATGCATAAGCAGTTCGGTTGGAACGGCCGACACGGCCTCTTAGCTGATAAAGCTGGGAAAGACCAAAGAGCTGTGCATCCTGTATGATCATCGTGTTGACATTTGGGATATCAAGACCGGTTTCAATAATTGTTGTGGAGACCAGCACATCGATTTCTTTATTTATAAAGCCGGACATGATTGTTTCTAACTGACGCTCTCCCATCTGTCCATGTGCATATTCTATGGCAGCATCCGGCAGAAGTTTCTGCAGACCTGCCGCCACCTCATCAATGTTGTTGACACGATTGTATACATAGTATACCTGTCCGCCTCTTCCAAGTTCCCGCTCGATTGCTTCACGAACAAGTTCTTCATTATATTCCATAACGTAGGTCTGAATTGCCCGGCGGTCTACAGGGGGAACTTCAAGAACGCTCATATCACGGATTCCTGCAAGGCTCATATGCAGGGTTCTCGGAATTGGTGTGGCGGATAGTGCCAAAACGTCTACATCTTTTTTCAACTGTTTGATTTTTTCTTTTTGCTTTACTCCAAACCGCTGTTCCTCATCAATGATCAGCAGTCCAAGATTCTTATATTTAATACTTTTTGAAAAGACTTTATGTGTACCGATGACAATATCAATCGTTCCGTTTTTTAATCCGTCAAAAATACGTTTCTGTTCTTTTGGCGTACAAAAGCGAGAAAGCATGGCGATCTCAATTGGATAATGCTCCATTCTTTCTTTAAAGGAATTATAGTGTTGCTGTGCCAGAATAGTTGTCGGAACAAGATAAACAACCTGTTTGCTGTCCATCACTGCCTTAAATGCCGCCCGGATCGCAACCTCTGTCTTTCCGTATCCTACATCTCCGCAGATAAGGCGGTCCATGATTCTGTGGCTTTCCATATCCCGCTTTGTATCTTCGATCGCATTTAACTGATCTTCTGTTTCCTCATAAGGAAATAATTCTTCAAATTCTTTCTGCCATACCGTATCTTTCCCATAAGCGTAGCCTTCCTTCGCCTGGCGTTCTGCATAAAGCTTCACCAAATCCTGTGCGGCAATCTGTACCTGTGAGCGTACCTTACTCTTCGTCTTCTCCCATTCGGTGCCTCCTAATTTATTCAGCTTTGGCTTTCTGGCACTCAAATTTGAATATTTCTGGATCAGCTCTAGCTGGGATGCCGGAATAAAAAGATTACTCGCATCTTTATATTCGATATTAATATAGTCCTTCGTAATTCCGTCTGCCTCAATCTTTTCCATTCCACGGTAAATACCAAGACCATACCTTTCGTGGACTACATAATCCCCGACCGATATTTCCGATAAAGAATTTATTTTCTGTCCGCTATACTGACTTTTTTTCTTCTTCTTTTTAATCTTTCTTTCCTTGAAAATGTCTTTCTCAGACAAAACAACAAATCGGATAGCCGGGTATTCAAAACCATTTCCAAGTCTGCCACTTGCCACCATAATCTCTCCCGGCTCAATTGTCCGATTAAAATCCGCAGCAAAATACGCAAGAAGTCCATACTCTTTGATATTTTCTGCAAGACGCTTCGCTCTCGTTGCCGAAGAAGATAATAACAAAATCCTGTAATTCTCCTTTTTCCAGCGCTCCAAATCTTTGATAAGCTGATCAAAGCTATTGTTGTAGGAAAATACAGACTTTGCCTCAATCGTATGGATTGTCTTTGGCTTATAAAAAGCATACTCCTCGATAACTGAGCTTAATAAAATAAGTGGCTGTGCCATCACTTTCGATAAAATCTCCTCATAGCCAAACAGTAAGTCTGCCTGTCCGGGCAGAACATATCCCCCTTCTAAACGACTCTGCATACAGAGAAAGAATTCTTCTTCATAGGTCTTTCCTTTTTCTAAAATACGGTGGGGTTCATCTATGAAAAACAAAGTATTTTCCGGCAGATATTCAAGTAAGGATACTGTTTTTTCATAAAAATAAGGCAACAATGCCTCACTTCCCTCTGCCGTTCCAAAGGAAAGCAGCTCTTCTTCTGTTCGCACCGTCATTTTGCGAAGGCGTTCCTTTTGGGCAAGACGCTTCTGCTTTTTAAATACTTCTTCCTGTTTCTTATATTCTTCCTTCATACGACGGACTGCATCGCCAATCTTGTTCCGTGAAAGAATCATTTCTGTTGCAGGATATATCTGAACTTTTTCTAACTTTTCCACACTTCTCTGCGTTTCTGTATCAAAAGAACGGATAGAGTCTACTTCATCTCCCCACAATTCAATTCGAACCGGAAGTTCCTCTGTTAATGGGAAAATATCAATAATCCCTCCTCGGATACCAAACTGTCCCGGAGCTTCCACCAGACCACTGTTCTCATAGCCAAGTTCCGAAAGCTTTAATTTGAGGGCATCCGTATCAATAATCGATTCAAAATCAATCGTCAGGCAATGTGCCTTAAACTGTTCAAAGGGAATCATTTTTTCCATAAGGACATCAAGACAGGCAACGATCGTGAGCGGCTTTCCCTCCACGATCTTCTTCAAAATGTCCATTCGCTGCCGTTCAATATGGTTACTGTGCACATCAGCACTGTAAAATAATACATCTCTTGACGGATACAATACGGTATTTGAATCAAAAAAACTCAAATCCTCATACAGCTCCTTCGCCTTTTCTTCTTTATAGGTCAATACAAAACGGCACTGGAAATCCTCTCCCAAATTCGGAATAAAATGTGCCTTTTGCGAATCAACGCAACCATTTAAGACGATAGGATATGCCTTCTGGCTCATTGCTTCCTTCATTTCAGTGTAAGTATTAAATTTTAAAAGAGGATTATATAAAGCTTTCATGCTACCTCCCTTCTTTTCGTTCACTGCACTTTTCCCTGGCACTTCTCCCGCCAGTCTGCTGCAAACTGTAAAGCAGTTCCAAATTTAAAAATATCTTTACTCCAAAGTTTTTCGTTTCTTTTTTCCTACACTATATTTATTCATTGCTTCTGCGAATTCGTCCTGTGCAAACAGTTCTGCTGCTTTTTCTGCTTTATCTAACGCTTCTGTAAGTAATTCTTTTTCATCGTCTTTAAAATGTCCAAGTACATAGTCTGCAAGATCTTGTCCCGGATGCTTTTCTCCGCCGATGCCGACACGGATTCGTGGGAAAGTATCTCCTCCTAAATGTTTGATTATGCTTTTCATTCCGTTATGTCCACCGGCACTTCCTTTCGTGCGAAGGCGGAGCATTCCGGGTTCTAAGCTGATGTCATCATAAATTACAAGGATGTCACTTAAATCAATCTTATAGAAATCCATGATCGGGCGAAGGCTTTCACCACTTAAGTTCATATAGGTTAATGGTTTTACGAGAAGCACCTTACTTCCTCCAATGAAACCACTTCCTACCATCGCCTTAAATTTATGCTGGTTAATATTGATTCTGTTTGCCTCTGCGATACGGTCGATTGCCATAAATCCCACGTTATGTCTTGTTCCTTTATACTGATCTGTTGGATTTCCTAATCCTACGATTACTTTCATTGTATGTTCCTTTCCTGATTTTATTTCTTGTGTATTTGTTTCTTTTATATTTGCT
>CAKREJ010000097.1 GCA_934317185.1 uncultured Anaerobutyricum sp.
GAGGAGCACACGGAAGTAGGTTCTTTTTATTTCACACATTTTCTTTCCGATACTGATTTAGCGAAAAGGGTATATACCTTTTGTCTACTGGAGCCTTTTACTGATTGACTGCCATAATCTACCGGAGATTCCCCTCTTTCTCTCTCAACTAATTAATTCTCAGCTTCAATTTAGCAACAAACAGAAAAATTCAAAAAGAGAGCAGGGTTAAATGTGACCTCGGAGCAAGTATGGAATGCAAGCTTTTTAGCAAGCATTTCATACGCAGCGACTACTGGCACATGTATCCTACTCTCTTTTTTGATTTTTCGTCCGTTCCTAAAGAAGTGAATTAGTATTTTGATTTATTAGTTCTTCGAATGTGATATGAAAGATTTCACAAAATGCTTTGATTTCAATATCTGTTACAAAACGTTGGTGTGTTTCAATTCTTGTGATTACATTTTTATCTATATCATAACCTTTGAGTTGTAGTTCATGAGCAAGTCCACGTTGTGATAAGTGATATTTTTTTCTTAAAGCAATTAACTTAGTACCAATTAAATTCTTTTTACCGGTTTCTGCAACTGGTTTTGGCATAATATTTCACCTTCCGTTCAAATTTTGTTATGCGTCATCGCATCATATGGTTTTATTTTACAAAATTTGATAATACCATGCGGTCGTAAAAGTGAGACAAATACTGAAAAAGTTAAAAAAATGAGACAAATTTTACTGATTTTTAATTTTTACAGCTATTGTGATGTAGAGTTATTGTTTTTGTTGTGTTTTTTTAATGAATTAAATCAAAAATTAGAGTTGAATTTAACAGAGCTGTCAAAAAGAGCTGTCGATATGTCAGATAGAGCGATCGAAAAACAAATAGAGTAAAAATAAAAACCCTGAAAATGGGACTGGCATATTTTTTACTAATGCAGCAGTTTCATTTTCACGGTTTTGGTTTGATTTGATAAAGTCGTAGTTATTCTTCTAAATTTCCGGATAAAAGTTTCTTCATTGCTGCGAGAGCTTCGTTTTCATCCGGACCAGTACAAACACACTGTACAATGTCTCCGTTTCGGAAAGTTCCACTAATTAAATTAATAATGCTCTTTGCATTTACATCCATATAATCTGTTTTGAGATGAATCTGACAATCATAACGATCTGCCAGATTAGCAATCTTATTCGCTGGTCCAAGATGAATTCCCTGCTCATTTGCAATAGTCAGTTCCGCATGTACCATATGTTTTAACTCCTCCTCTATACTTATACATATATTTAGCTATTCTTACCTTCTCAATAAAGAAAAAGCTAATTTATTAGTTTTATCTTACCACATTTACAGGGTGTATTCAATCGTAAAAGCAGTTCTAATTTTGTTGTAAATAAAACAGAAAAGAGGAAATTTCTACAGCAATTTGTGCTTATCATCTGCAGAAACAGGAGTTATCTCACATCTAATATAGATTGTTGTCCGGGTGCGGTAATATTTATGATCTGTCCTGTCAGAAACTTGGTATCATTATTTTTTTTGTATCGTTTTATAATATCATATTGCTCCCAACAATGCATTGGAAATACAAAATGTGCTCCTACGTTTTTTATAAAATAATCTATTCCCAGAGTTTCTGATTCTTCCTGTCTTGGATCAAGAACGACGAAAGCACAGTCAATAGTTTCCCCTTTCAGGCGATCTAATTCTGACTTATAAAGCTGTTCCATCATCTGATTATCTTCTTCAGGTTCTCCGGGCCAGTCCCACCATTGCAGGTCTCCTGCATGATAAATTGTCTTATTCTCTGTTTTTACAAGAAATGCTACACCCTCATCCGTAGATTTTAATGTAGATACGGTGCAGGCATCAATTACTTTGTTCTCGTGAGGTTTTATAAAAATAACATTTTCTGCTTTTTTCCAGAAGCTACTTGCCCGCTTAATATCAGAGGATAAAATGTATACGACTTTACAACATTTATTTTCTAACTTAAAAATATCTTTTGTGTAATGGTCACTGTGTGCATGGCTGGAAAAAACATAAAGTTCTTTGTCATATTTTAATTCTGGAATTTCACCTTTCCAATAATCAAATAGTAAATAACTATGCTCTGTTTCTACCAGAAATCCGCTATGTTGAATATAGGTTACTGTCAGTTTACTCATCTATTTTCCCTCCAGGATTCTTTCTTTTAAATCTTCGTAAAATATGCCTTCTTTTAACATAGCGATTTCATATTTATACGGAGCAAGTGCCTTTTTCTTTGTTATTGGATTTGGTATATACGGAGTCTCTAGGATTTTAGGAACAGATTCAAAATCCTTGTGGTATACGATATGATGTAAACAATCATATCCGATTTCGCCGAAACCTATATTTTCATGTCTGTCTTTATGTGCTCCCTTTGGATTTTTGCTGTCATTAATATGAAAAACAGCAATTTGGTTCTTTCCAATAACTTTATCAAATTTTTCTATGACACTATCAAAGTCTTCTTTTATGTCATAGCCGGCATCATTTGTATGACAGGTATCAAAACAGACTCGTAATCTTTCGTTGTGAATTACCCCGTCATAAATAGCAGCAAGTTCTTCAAAGCTTCTTCCGATTTCGGTGCCCTTGCCGGCCATTGTCTCTAATGCAATATTTACGGTGCCGTCGTTATCCTCAGCAAATACTTCATTTAATCCTTTAATAATTTGCCTGATTCCGACTGTGGTGCCGGCACCAACATGTGCTCCGGGATGCAGTACCAAAGTTTTACATCGAAGAGCCTGCGTTCTTTTTAATTCAAGTTGTAAAAATTCTACTGCCAACTCAAAAGTCTCTGGTTTTATTGTATTGGCTAAATTGATAATATATGGGGCGTGAACTACAAATTCATCGATTCCGTTCTCCTGCATTAATGTCCATCCTTCATCAATTCTCAATTCCTCGACAGGCTTTCTTCGTGTATTTTGTGGTGCTCCTGTATAAATCATAAATGTATTGGCATGATAGGCAAGAGCATCCTTAACAGAGCCAAGAAACATCTCTTTGCCACTCATCCCAACATGACAACCTAACTTTAGCATATAAAAATTCCATATCCTTTTTCTTGTATTTTCTGTGGCTTTATGATAACAAAACTTAAGTATTTATTCCGGGCCATTTCTGGTCTTTATCACTGAGGGTAAGAGGTGTTCCGTCTTCTAAGTGATACCCATCTGCGGCAGGTGTTCCTGAATACTCGCCCAGAAGGTTAGGCCATTTGATACCGATTTTTGGGTCATTCCAGGCAAGCCCACCTTCATCACCTGGATGATAGAAGTCAGTACATTTATAACAGAATTCTGCTGTATCAGATAAAACAAGAAAACCGTGAGCAAATCCCTCCGGAATGTAGAATTGTTTATTGTTTTCGGCAGAAAGAATTTCACCGAACCATTTTCCGTATGTTGTAGAATTGCTTCGTAAATCGACAACAACATCAAAAACAATACCGTTAATTACACGGACAAGTTTGCCCTGTGGATGTTGTTTTTGAAAGTGTAATCCACGAAGGACACCTTTAGAAGAGGAAGATTGGTTGTCCTGAACAAATTCCATATTAAGGCCTGCCTCTGCCATATCATTTTTATTATATGTTTCCATAAAATAACCACGGGAATCACCGTGAATGGCAGGTTCGATAATGCATAAACCTTCGATTCCTCCCACATTCTTTTTTACTTTAATCTGTCCCAAGAGAGAGACCTCCTTTAATTTTTGTTATTATAGCTTTTTAAAAATTTTTATTTAAAACCACAGTTAAGTATCTTTGCAGTGCATCTTTCCAGTCCGGAAGAGGTGTGAAACCTGCTTGTGTAAGTTTGCTTTTATCAAGTCGACTGTTAAATGGACGGGCAGCCTTAGATGCACCATATTCCGCAGTTGTAACAGGCGTTACAGTGATATGATTTTCATCATATTCTTTATGTCCAAGCAGGACTGCCTGACGAAAAATTTCTTTTGTGAAGTCATACCAACTGATATAACCGCCTTCATTCGTGGCATGGTAGTAGCCGTATTTTTCACTTTCAGCCATATCAATAAGAAGCCTTGCCAGATCAAAGGTGTAGGTTGGGGTTCCAATCTGATCATTAACAACATTAATCTTATTATGGCTTTTTCCGACGTTAAGCATGGTCTTAATAAAATTTTTACCATTTTGACCAAATACCCATGCAATACGAACAATAAAGTATTTATCTAAAGTGTTTGCTACAGCCTGTTCACCGAGAAGCTTTGTTTGTCCATATATATTTAATGGTTTATAATCTTTGCAATCAGGCTTCCACGGAATCGTGCCCTGTCCATCAAAGACATAGTCTGTACTTAAATAAATCATTTTGCAGTTGAGTTTTTTACAGGCAGAGGCTATATACTGTGTGCCATCGACATTGATTTTTTTAACTGTTTCCTGCTTATCTGCATCTTCTGCAAGATCAACCGCAGTCCAGGCAGCACAGTGAATAACAACATCTGGAACAACTTCAGTTAAAATCTGGTTTACTGCTGTCTGATCTGTAATATCTAATGAAATATAAGGTGATTTTGTGACGGGAGAATTATCTTGTATGCCGGAATATTTGGGAGTAATATCCGAGGCAATTCCCTTATAGCCACGGGAAACAAGTTCATTCATGACATCATGCCCAAGCTGACCATTTACACCTGTTACAAAAAATTTCATGATAGATTTCCTCTTTCTGTTTGCATTTATTAACGGTTTTTATACATTTTTTCGTAGTAATCCTGATATTCTCCGGAAATAATAGTTTCCCACCAGTCTTTATTATCAAGATACCACTGAATTGTCTTTTTTATACCATCCGCAAATTTGGTTTCCGGAAGCCAGCCAAGTTCGTTATGAATCTTTGTAGGATCAATGGCATAACGCATATCATGTCCTTTTCTGTCTGCAACATAAGTGATGAGACTTTCTGGCTTACCAAGCTCTTTACAGATAATTTTTACAATATCGATGTTTTTCATTTCGTTGTGTCCACCAACATTATAAACTTCTCCGACACGGCCTTTATGGATAATTAAATCAATCGCACGGCAGTGATCCTCTACATAGAGCCAGTCTCGTACATTTTCACCCTTTCCGTAAACCGGAAGAGGTTTGTCATTTAATGCATTGGCAATCATAAGCGGAATCAATTTTTCCGGGAAATGATAAGGACCATAATTATTTGAGCAGCGGCTGATCGTTACAGGAAGTCCGTAAGTTCTATGATAAGCAAGAACTAATAAATCAGCACCTGCTTTAGAACTGCTGTATGGAGAACTTGTGTGAATCGGTGTTTCTTCTGTAAAGAAAAGGTCAGGGCGGTCTAATGGAAGATCCCCATAAACTTCATCGGTACTTACCTGATGATAACGCTTGATACCGTATTTACGGCAGGCATCCATAAGGACAGCCGTTCCTTTAATGTTGGTATCTAAGAAAACTTCAGGGTTTTCGATAGAACGGTCGACATGACTTTCAGCAGCAAAGTTTACTACCATGTCAGGATGTTCCTCTTCAAACAGCTTATATACAGCTTCTCTGTCGGTAATACTTTCTTTTACAAAGCGGAAATTCGGATTATCCATTACCGGCTCTAAAGTAGAAAGGTTTCCTGCATAAGTCAGGCAGTCTAAACAAATGATTCGGTAATCAGGATATTTGTTTAACATATGAAAAATAAAGTTGCTTCCAATAAATCCGGCACCACCGGTTACAATAATAGTCATAAGTAAATACTCCTTTTAAATAATTCAAGAATGTCAGAACATTCCTGCTGAAAGAGGTACATCATGCAACGCATGACATACTTCTACGATACATCTGATATATCTAAGAAATTGAATTTAATATAAGTTTTCCTGATATTTTCCATCTAAAACATCTTTTAAATACTGACCGTATTCGTTCTTTTTAAGAATCTCATAAACTTTAAGAACTTCGTCTTTAGAAATCCAACCGTTTAAATAAGCGATTTCTTCAAGACAGGCAATCTTACGATGCTGATGCTGTTCCATTGT
>CAKREJ010000098.1 GCA_934317185.1 uncultured Anaerobutyricum sp.
TGCCTTTTTCTTTGCTTTTTACGCTCATATTCCCAGGAACTTACGGCCTCTTTCGCATCCTGTGTTGCCCACTTTTCCGGAAGCTTCCCATTCTGACTTTTGCCGGAGGCACTATTAAAAATATTCTGACTGATGCTGTCAGAATTGTTTTTTCTGCGATGTTTCGGACGGTACTGATTCCACTCTTCATAAAAAGGTTCCGGTTCGTCTGCAGAGCTCGGCAGCTTTTTCCCGTTGCCAAAATAATAATCTACCACTCTTCCCGCAGATTTGTCATCAAAATAATCATTATGCAGGTGAGCAAATTTTTCTACCTTTGTTATATCCCACTGTTTATTTTTAATACAATTAATTAAATCCTGCATATTTTCCACAATTGGACCGGGAGCTGTTTTTTCATAGTCAAAATAAAAGCCTCTGTCCTCACTTAAGTACCAGGCTTTATCAAATGCATAAAGAATAATCGGGCGGTTCAAGAGAGAATATTCTACTGCAATCGAAGAATAGTCCGCAATTAAAATGTCCGTCATGCAAAGCAGCTTACGGACATTTGGATAATCAGTCATATTTGCTACACTATCTGGTACTTTGGCAGACTGAATCTGCGGATGCAAACGCACCATCAGAAAATATTCTTCCCCCAGTTCTTTCTTCCATGCTTCAAAATCAAAGGCTTCTAAAAGTTTTTTATCTCTTTCTTCATCCCCACGAAAAGTCGGTGCGTAAAGAACAAGCTTCTTCCCTTTCATTTGTGGGTATTTTTCACTAAGCTCTCTCTTCCATGCATCTATATCATGCTTCCTGAAAAAATAGTCCACCTGCGGACATCCAATACAGATCACCTTTTCTTTCGGTGCCATAAAGGCTTCTGCATAGTTATCTCTGATATTTTCAGAACTTGCCAATATGTGATTTGTATTTTTAGTTGCGGCACTAAGTTCTTTTAACACTGCTCTATCTGTTTCAGAAGAACCACCAAACTTTTTAAAAGAACCCATCCCGTGCCATAACTGAACTACCTTTGTCTCATCAGACAACTTCATATAACCAAGTGGCAAAAAATTATCATTCAAAAAAATATGGGATGATGTTGCCATCCGAAAAGCCTTTATAGTAAAAAGCTTTATCAGACCACCCAGATTACGTGGACTTAATTCATAATCTGTATGTCTGATAATGTTAAAATGAAATGGCAGTCCCCTGTTCTCACATTCTTTCTTTATTTCAAAGAGGCTTCCTGTTCCTCCGGTATTCAACTTCTCTACGAGGGTAATCTGATTTTTCTTTACCTTCCATTTGCGAAAAAAATTAAAAAAACCTGCAAATATTTTATTTGTATTCACTATATCTAACCTCCGCTGTACATTTAATGTACTCCTGGAATCTTTTTGTGCATCTCTATAATGCGTAGTTGCGGATTCATTATCAGCAACATATGTTTTTTAGTATAACATAGATTATACATTTTCTAAAAAGAAATTACTCATTATGTATTTCTAAATAAAAGAAAGTTTCTTACACTTATCTGTTCACATAGTTCTAATACTTCTTCTCTACTTAAATCCTGGATACTTTCTTTAAATAAATCTACGATATAATTAGGATATTTCCTATTCTTTCGATACCTTCCTTCTGCTTCTACTACATCTTCTACAAAACAAACTAACGCTTTTGTTTTAAAACTTCTATCATTTAATTTAAATTGATTGATATGATGATTAATATATTTTATATCTTTTTCATCATAATTGTATTTCTTACTTGGGATAAATTCTGCTTTCTCCACATCATATTGTAATCTATAATCCTGACCGGAATCTTCTCCTTTTACTCCCATTGGCTGTAAAATTATCTGTGATTCTTTGCAATATTTACTCTTTAATTCCTTATAATTATCACACTCACTTTTACATTTTCGTCCTTTGCATTCCAAATTACTTGTAAAATTCCTTACAGATGGTATAATTGCCTCAACTCTTTTTTTCTCTCCAATTCTTTTTAAGGATTGATTACAATATGGACAGGCAATAGAAATATTAGGCACACAATCTGTCAAATGCTCTTCATCTATACTTTTCTCTATACTATGCTCTAAATTTCCTATATTAACTCGGTCATTCCGAAGCAAACAATAACAGTACATACAATGATTTTTACTTGTCTTTCTTAAGAGTTTTTCCAGATTTTCTCTTGGCTTATTTTTATAACCATATTCTATTTCTTCCTGATATTCTGGAACAAAACTTGGAATATCAAGTAATAATGGATTTTGTATCACAGTTTCCACTCCTCTATCTGCCTTACGATTAGTTTCTGTACCTTTGTCAGATTCTCATTTTTTACATTTTCAAATAATTCTTCATCCTCTTGATTCCAAATTCCTGACATTTTATTGTTTAAAAGTATTCTTAATTTATCATCCATTTTTTCTTTTTCTGACTTTTTCTCTTCGACTCTCAAAATAACATCAAATATATTATAGACCTGTGATATACTCGAAAAATCTCCTGCATCAAGAATTTGAAAGCTATTTCCCTGTAATAATATTAAATTAGCATTCTCGACATTTGCAATTAAATCGGCTGAATGCGTTGTTACAATAAAATGTATTCCTTTAAACTGCTCTCTTAAAAAGTTCAGCACTTCTCCACAGTTTTTTACAGATAAAAATTCATCTATTTCATCAATCACAATCGTTCCTGTTCCTTTTGTTTTTTCGAAATAAACAACTTCTATAAATATTCTAAGTAATGCCTGATATCCACTGGACAAAGCTACAGATTCTCCATCAATATAAACTTCCCATCCATAATCTCCATATTTTATTTCGAACTTTTGTTGTAAAAATTCACACATCAATTCTGTTAACTCCACTGAATAATTTACAAAAAAATCTTCTATCGCTCTCGGAACACCTCTATAATAGAAACTATCTTTACGATTAAAGTTATCTTCGTCTATGCGATGCACATTAATTTCTTTTGAATATATAATTTCAGGCTCACTTCGGTTTATAATCTGATTTACATTAAAATAACGATTCACTGCATCAATAAAATAATATTTTTCTACTTCATCGGATTGAATAAGAACCTTCAATATATCTGACTTTCCACTGGAATTATCTCCGATAATAACACTATCTTCATAAGTTAAGGAATCCTTAGATAAAATTCCTGATAACCTATTTATCATACTCTGATAAGATTTCATATATTCTTCTCCACCTCTTATTCATATTCTTTTGAGAAATCGTTCCACCACTTGTTGTTTGTTTCACAATCGGATCATCTAAAATCTTCTTACATATTTCATCATTAAATGTCATTGTCAAATTGGTTTTCTCCAATATTATGAAAAGTCCCTCCACTACGGATAATTTTTTGAAATATATTTTAGATATAAGTAATGAATTTATAAAACCTTCTAAAGATTTTTTATACTGTAAGATTTCTTTATCTGTAAAGCGAAATGCCTGTTCTGAAAAATCATCTAATAAATCTTTCATAGAATTATGATATTCTGAAATTTTAAAATTCTTTCCATCATATTCTACAAATTTCTTTAAGGCACAAAAACGATACAACAGCTCCATATCTTCACACTTGTTTTTTACTGGACCATTTAATGCTCTCCAGGAACTACTATTTTTATTCATCTCGTTAATCATCCGACTAAACTTGCATGGATAAATACCATTTCTCAGCTCTTGATCTGATAAACCTTCTCCTCCATTATTTAAATTTGTGAATATTTTATGTAAAGTTAATTCTAAATCTCTTTCATCTGCTATTTTTATTTCAATAATTGAAATAGTTCTATAATCTATTTTTCTCTTAATTTCTACCGGTAAACTAGCATAACTAATGTCGCATCTTCCTTCATTAAGTTCCATAAAAAAACGAGTTGGAACTATATTATGATATTTTTCTTCTAATGCAGTTTCAAAATTTAAGGAATTTTCAATATCTAAATCTCTATAATCAAATACTGATTTTTTTGAATTTCTAAAAAACTTTCCTATATAATAGAAATAGAGACTCATTATTCTTTGCTGCCCATCTAAGATTTCTAACTGTCCATTCTCATTACGAAAAGTATAAATCGGAGGTATTGGTAAATCTCGTATTAAAGATACCGCCAGTTCTTCTACTTGCTTTTTATTCCAACGATACTTCCTCTGATATTCTGGTATTACAAAAAGATTATCATGAACCCCTTCCACTAATGCCTTAAATCCCATATCTGTTTTATATTGCTGGATACTGATTTTATTATATATTTGTGATAATGGTATTTCTCTACGTTCCATCCTGTCTTCCCCTTACAAAAAACTTTATTTCAATGTACTTCCATAGAGTACCACGATTATTCATAAAAATATAGCAGGAATTCCATATATTATACAGAAATTCCTGCTATAAGGTTAAGAGCTGTTTTTGTATCAGCCCCTTTATCTTCTAAGTTTTGCTACATCTATCTTTATAATGCTACTTCTGCTTCCCCGATTGTTTCCTCTTCCCCTGAGGCCATGATTGCTTCGTATTCCTGGAGAATACTTTTCTGGATGATGTCACGAGTATCGGAATTAATCGGATGTGCGATGTCTCGATACTCTCCATCAGATGCTTTGCGGCTTGGCATTGCAATAAATAAACCTTTTTCTCCGTCAATCACTTTGATATCGTGTACTACAAATGCATTATCAAATGTTACGGATACGACCGCTTTCATCTTTCCTTCTTTTGCTATTTTTCTGATTCTTATATCGGTAATCTGCATGACCTGTCCTCCCAATAATGTTATTAATACTTACAGAATGTACCGCACATTCTTCTCGATCACAATCTTAATCTCATCATCGGTTCCTACATAGTTTGTTCCTGGACGAAGAGTATCTCTGCTCTCTACAATACAGTTCTCAATATAGGAATCATCTCCGATATATACATCATTCAAAACGATGGAGTTCTTGATCGTACAATTATTTCCAATGTATACGTCTTTAAAGATGATTGAATTCTCAACTTTACCGTTAACGATACAGCCGGAAGAAATAATACTGTTCTTTACTTCTGCACCTGCATTATATTTTGCCGGTGGAAGATCGTCTACTTTTGAATATACATCCGGATACTGCTTGAAGAAATAATCTCTTACATCCTTCTTCAGGAAATCCATGTTTGTCTTATAATAAGAATCTACTGTTGCAATATTTCTCCAGTATGTATCAAGTTTATAGCCATAAATCTTACGAACGTTTCTGTAACGAACGAGTACATCCTGTACAAAGTCATGTCTGTCTTCTCTTGCACAACGCTCAAGAATCTCGATCAAATGACGTCTTCTGATCACATAAACACCGATGGAAACATTGTTAGATGAAGCAACGAGTGGCTTCTCTTCAAATTCTGTGATTCTTTCATTCTCATCTAGCTTCAGAACACCAAAACGTGTCAGATCATCATCTGTGTCTTTCAGTGTTGTGTAAACTACAGTGATATCTGCATTCTTAGCGATGTGTGCTTCAAGAACCTTGCCGTAGTCCATCTTATATACGCCATCACCTGTTGCAATAATTACATAAGGCTCATGACTCTTCTTAAGAAAATCAATATTCTGGTAAAGTGCATCTGCTGTGCCCTGATACCAGGAATTATTATTCTTAGTTACGGTAGGAGTGAAAACATAAAGTCCTCCCTGCTTTCTTCCGAAATCCCACCACTTACTTGAGCTTAAATGTTCATTCAAAGAACGAGCATTAAACTGAGGTAATACCGCTACTTTAGATACACGGGAATTACTCATATTACTTAATGTAAAATCAATCGCACGATAGCTTCCTGCTACTGGCAGGGCTGCAATCGCACGTTTATCGGATAATCTTCCAATTCTGTTATTATTACC
>CAKREJ010000099.1 GCA_934317185.1 uncultured Anaerobutyricum sp.
AGAGATATGATCATTTTGTAGAGCTGCTTGATAAAGCAGGAATCGAGATTCCGGTAAAACATATTTGTAACAGTGCGGCTATTATGGAATACGATAATCATCGTTATGATATGGCAAGAGCAGGAATTATTCTCTATGGAATGTATCCGTCAGACGAAGTAGATTTTTCG
Source organism: uncultured Anaerobutyricum sp. (assembly GCA_934317185.1). Taxonomy (GTDB): domain Bacteria; phylum Bacillota; class Clostridia; order Lachnospirales; family Lachnospiraceae; genus Anaerobutyricum. Next base: position 171 of record CAKREJ010000099.1, read on the forward strand.
AATTTAGAGCTGACACCGGCAATGAGCTGGTATTCTCATGTAGTCAATATTATGGAGCCGGAGATGGAACGTGGAGTAAGTTACGGAGCAACCTATGTAGTAGACCGTCCATGCCGTCTGGCTACAGTATCTGTTGGGTATGCAGATGGATATGCAAGAAGTCTTTCTAATAAAGGCTGGGTTTTGATTCACGGACAGAAGGCTCCGATTGTTGGAAGAGTTTGTATGGATCAGATGATGGTAGATATTACCGATATTCCAGATGTAAAGCTGGAGGATACGGTGACTCTTATCGGAAGAGACGGAGAGAATTACATTAGTGTAGAGGATATGGCGAATCTTGCAGGAAGTTTTAATTATGAATTTGTATGTGATGTAGGAAAGAGAGTTCCAAGAGTATATCAGAGGTGAGATGACTCCCCCACTTTTGATATAGTATCAGGCAGGATTAATAAGATTAATAAGAAGAAAAGAGAGAAAATATGAAGGTTAATAAGAAAGTTATAGTCTGTATGATTATGATTTTGAGTATGTTACTTGGCGGGTGTGGAGTTTCTTCAGGAAGTTCAGTAAAGAAAGTGAAGCTGGATCCGGATAATCCGACCAGAGTTGTTATATGGCATTATTATAATGGGGAGCAGCTCGAGGCTTTTAATAAGCTGATAGATGAGTTTAATAACAGTGTTGGAAAAAAAGAAGGAATTTATGTAGAGGGAGCTAACTTTGGTACGGTAAATGAGTTAAAGGATAACATTGTTGCAGCAGTGAAGCACAGAACCGGAGCGGAGGCAATCCCTAATATTTTTGCAGGATATGCAGATACAGTATACGAAGTAGATAAGCTTGGCTATGTTATAGATTTAAAAGAGTATCTGACGCAGGAGGAACAGGATAAGTATATTAAAAGTTATATAGAAGAAGGAGAATTTTCCGGAGACGGAAGCCTTAAGATTCTTCCTACTGCAAAGTCAACAGAAATTTTTATGCTGAATAAGACAGATTGGAATAAGTTTTCAAAAGCTACAGGTGCTGATATAGACGAGTTGAAGACAATAGAAGGTCTGACTAAGACAGCACAGGATTACTATGAATGGACAGACAGCCAGACAAAAAAGAAGAACGACGGAAAAGCGTTTTTCGGAAGAGATGCTGTGGCGAATTATTTTCTTATTGGTGCAAAGCAGCTTGGTACAGAAATTTTTTCAGAAAAAAATGGGCAGATTATTCTGAATTTTGATAAAGAAGTTATTCGAAAAATCTGGGATAATTATTATGTCCCATTTGTAAAAGGATATTTTGCAGCTTCGGGTAAATTTAGAAGTGATGATATTAATACAGGAAATATTCTTTCATTTGTAGGATCTTCTGCAGGAGCAACCTTCTTCCCTGATGAAGTCATTGTGGATGATACGAAGAGTTATCCGATTGATATGGAAGTGCTCGAAGCACCTAAGTTTGAGGGCGGAGAGAATTATGCTGTACAGCAGGGGGCCGGTATGGCAGTAACGAAAACAGATGAAGAGCAGATGTATGCGTCTGTTCAGTTTTTAAAATGGTTTACAGAAGATGAGAGAAATATTCAGTTCTCTGTAGCTTCCGGTTATTTGCCGGTAACGAAAACAGCCAATAATGTTGAGAAAATAGAAAAGACAACCGATCTGACAGAAAATGATGAATTGCCAATTGTTAAGGTAGCGATTGATACAGTGAATCATAATACATTGTATACTACAAAGGCGTTTGAGAATGCTACAGATGCAAGAGATATTCTGGAGTATTCTATGTCAGATAAAGCAAATGAAGATAGAAAGACGGTAGTAAAACGTTTGAAAAAAGGAGAGTCTTTTGATAAGGCAGTACAGGATTTTGTAAGTGACAGCAATTTTGATAACTGGTATGAGAAGACAAAAACAGAACTCGAAGAACTTGTAAAATAAAGTCGGGTAAAGGTTAGATTCTGATGTGGGAAAGGAGAGAAAGTTGGAGAAAATAAAAAGTATTCCAATCAGGCGAAAATTATTAATGCCGATGATTCTTTTAGTTATTATAGAAAATATTTTGCTGATTGGAGCTATTTCCGGAAGCAGACTCCTTTCCTATGTGGAAAATAAAGAAAAAGCAATTTTTTATGAGAAAGTAAGCAATCGAAAGAATTATCTGGAGAATGAAATGCTGACTAGATGGTCTAATGTGAACAGTACTGTGGAGGAGATAAATAATACCGCACAAAGGTTGATCAATACAAAGAAAATTTCGTTAAAGACGTTAGATGACAGCTCGGAAGCCAGTCTTCCGCTACTGAAAAAAACTTCCTCAAAACTGATTAATTTGATAAGGACGAATCAGGTATCAGGTGCTTTTGTTGTTTTAAATACAGATAATCTGGAAGCAAAGAAGGAAAAAGGTGTTTTTGAAAATAAACCGGGGATCTATCTGAGAGATTTTGATCCTTTATCTACTCCATCCAAAAAAAACGAGGATCTGGTGTTTAAATATGCACCGAAGGCATTGACACAAAGTATGAATATCTCACATGGAAAGACCTGGAGACCATTGTTTGAATTTCAAAAGACAGGCAATTACGGTGCTTATTTATATGAGCCGTTTCAGGCTGCTTTAAAAGAAGAGAATCCTGAGGAAATAGAGTTAAAAGACTTTGGATACTGGAGTATGCCGTATAGACTTTATGATGATAGTCTGGATGTCATTTCTTATTCCGTTCCGTTGATTTTGAAAGATGGAACAATTTATGGAGTGTTGGGAGTTGAGATTTCGCTTGATTATCTTCAGAAGCAGCTTCCGAACAGTGAATTGATAGATGATGAGCAGGGTTCTTATCTTTTAGGAGTCGAGAGTGGCGAAGCAGGGAATTTCCAGAATATTTTGATTAATGGAATGATCTATTCACGGGCAGCAGGCAATCAGAAAACAACGCAAATTCTGCAAAAAGGTGAAGATTATGTTGTTAAAAATCAGGATAAGTTAATGTATGCTGATACCGAGTATATTGATTTGTATGGAGAAAATACAGAATTTACAAATCAGAAATGGACATTGATAGGAATTGTTCCAAAGGATAAATTACTGGTATTTTCTGACAGAATTATAAAGACCTTAATAGGTTCCATATTGATTTCTTTACTTATAGGTATCGCCGGAGCGATTATTATCAGCTCAACGATTTCCAGACCGGTTACCCGTCTGATCCGGCATGTGAAGCGTATAAGACCTTCAGAGGAAATGCAGTTTATTCAGACCGGAATAGAGGAAGTAGACCATCTTTCCCAGGCTCTTAAAAATATGAATGAAGAAGTGGTGGATACCGCCAGAAGATTTTCAAGAATTATCAATATGGCAAGCGTTGAACTTGCGGGTTTTGAGATTAATCGTAAGGAAGGAACTGTTTATTTTACCGGAAAGTTTGTGGAGATGTTCAGGCTTGAAAAAGAAAGCTTTTTAGATATAACTTCAATAGAAATGTTTGAAACGCTCATGAAGAGGTTAAAACAGTATGAAGTGGAAAGGCAGGTAGCAAAGAAGAACGAGGTAATTTATCTGATTCCGGATGAAAAGCCACATTATTTGAAGCTTACACTTAATGATACCGGAGATTATTGTAGTGGACTGGTTGAAAATGTAACGGATATGGTCATGGAAAAAGCACAGATTGAGTATGAAAGAGACCATGATCCTCTTACGGGTCTTCTAAATCGAAGAGGATTTTACCATATTATGAGGCATCTGTTCTGGCAGGGGAAATCTACTTTAAAGCTGGCGGCTCTTGTTATGATTGACCTGGATGATTTAAAATATGTGAATGATACATACGGTCATGAATATGGAGATAAGTATATTAAGAGTGCGGCAGAGGTATTTATGAGATCGGTACCGGAAGGTACTGTAGTTTCCCGCCCGGGCGGAGACGAATTCTATATATTATTTTACGGTTATCTGAGCAGGCTTGAAATACAGGAAAAGTTATATAGGCTGCAGAAAGATGTTAAAAAGCAGTATATTTCCCTGCCGGATGGAGAGCCATTTGCTCTGTGTTTATCAGCGGGTGTGGTATGGTATCCTGAGGATACGACAGAGATGGAGGAATTTATGCAATATGCAGATTTCGCTATGTATCAGGTAAAACATACCGTGAAGAACCATTTTGGATACTTTGATAAAGAAGCATACCGTACAAGCCAGGAACAATATAATGAAGAAAAAAGCTGAGAGAGTTTTATGCTAAATATATTATGGGTACTTATGATTGCCGGAGGAATTATGTTTTCGGCATTTCATGGTACGACAGGGCAAATAACAGAAGGTTTTATTTCATCGTCAACAGAAGCAGTAAATTTATGTATTTTTATGCTGGGAGTTATCGGAGTATGGAATGGTATGATGGAAATTGCAGTGAAGAGTGGTCTTATGAAAAAGCTTGCGAAAGCGATGTATCCTTTTATTCACTGGCTGTTTCCGGATATTCCGTCCCAGCATAAAGCCAATGAATATATAGCAGCGAATATGGCAGCGAATATACTTGGACTTGGCTGGGCGGCAACTCCGGCCGGACTTAAGGCAATGAAGGAATTAAAGAAGTTAGAAGCTTACGAAGAATGTAAAAGAAGTGGAAAAAGAGAGCAAAGCAGAGCATCGGATATGATGTGTGCATTCCTTGTATTAAATATTTCTTCACTTCAACTTGTACCCATAAATATGATTGCTTATCGAAGTCAATATGGTTCAGTAAACCCGTCAGCAGTAGTATTTCCTGCAATACTGGCAACGATGATATCAACTTTAGCAGGAATTGTATTCATTAAGGCGATGGAGCTTATAAGACATAAAGGAAGAAACAAGAAGAAACGGAGACATTTATATTGAAGTTTCTTCTTTATTTTTCGGATTTTATTGTACCATTTACAATGTTTTATATTATTATATACGGATTTTTTAATCATATAGATGTTTATGAAAGTTTTTTAAAAGGAGTAAAAGAGGGATTTCAGATTGTGATTGAGATTGCCCCAACGATGATCGCATTGCTTATTTCCATAGGAATATTTCGAGTTTCCGGAGCCTTAGATTGCTTTTCTGCTCTCATTGCCCCCTTGGGAAAAGTCGTTCATATTCCGGCAGAAATTATACCTGTATTTATTGTGAGAATTTTTTCTTCTTCGGCAGCGGTAAGCTTTGTTCTTGATATTTTTAAAGAATATGGTCCGGATTCCAGAATTGGAATCATCGTTTCTATTATGATGAGCTGTACAGAAACGGTCATTTATACAATGACGATATATTATATGAGCATCAATGTAAAAAAAACACGATGGACATTACCGGGAGCAATGTTTGCAACACTGGCAGGAGCAATAGCGAGTGTAATAATAACAGGATATTTGGTTTTATAACAGAAAACAGACTTGTTTTTCTTCTGGAGGTTGTGGTATAGAATAAAAAGGTGGTGTCAGCAGTTACAATCGTTACACTGTTTCTGCGACACCACCTTTGTTTTTGTTTCTAATGAATTGAATCTCAATTACAGAAGATAATCTGGTAAGTCAACTCCAAATCCGTGATGAACAAAACCGATATGTTCCAGTGTAATGTGTTCAATAGAAATCTTATTTAACGACATATGTTGCATACTGCTTCCCTCCCAACTTAAATTCTGTTATTTTATTATAACAAAAGAAAATCTATTTGAATAGA
>CAKREJ010000100.1 GCA_934317185.1 uncultured Anaerobutyricum sp.
TTCTAATTCTGCTTTTGTATCTTTTAAATGCTTTCGCAGTTTTTTAAGCTTTTCTCCGCGTTCTGTTTTTTCTTCATATGCCTTTTTCAGTTTTGCATTAATCTCTGATTTCTCAGCGTATGTTCTTTGTAGTTTTGCATTGATCTCTGATTTCTCAGCATATGTCTTTTTCAATTTCTCAGATACTTTTTTTCTGCCTACTTCCTCAATATTCATAAAGGAAGCCATTCCTGTAAGCAAATATAACGGACTTCCTTTCTCGCCGAAAAATTCTTCTTTTTCTTCTTCCGAAACCTTTAAATAATCTTTATACACATTCATAAAAGTTCCTCTTATTCTTTTATAAATTGCTTCCTGCAATACGAAGTCCTGCTTTTCCTCTTCTAATATCTGCATCAAGCCTCTGACCACTTCTAAATAAGATTCAAAACGTGTTTTATTTTCAGACGTAGTCATCGTTGAATTAGCCCTGACACGTCTTAAATATAAATTATCTCTGACGCATCTTGCCTTACCTGCCTTAAGTGTAACTTTCACAGTATATAAATTATCTTCAAAATACCGCTCCATGCCAAACTTGATATTATTATCCAGCAGAAACTGGCGACGTGTGAACTGCAAACCGACTGACATCTTTATATCTCCTGCATTCTCCATCTGGATATACAGATTCCTGCCATCATAAATACCATCATATTCTTTATGTCTGTGGTATAATGTAAGAAATTGAGGAAATGCTTCCTCAATTTCTTTTGTTTCATAGAAACTATCTGCTTCAAAGTATACAATATCCAGATTATCTGCTTCTGCATACTGATAGAGAGTCTCCAAACAATTCTCCTTAAGTAAATCATCGCTATCCATATAGTAGATATACTTTCCCTGAGCACACTGAACACCTGTATTTCTCTGGTACGCAACTCCGTGATTCTCACTTGAAATCACCCGTATATTGGGATACGACTGTTGATATCTCTTCAATATCTCTAGTGTACCATCCGTTGAACCGTCATTTAAACAAATAATTTCATAATCTTTAAAGCTCTGATTCAATACAGACTTTAATGTTTCTTCTACATATTGTTCTGTATTATAACAAGGCATTATTACCGAAATTCCATACTCTTTTTTATCAGTATTCATTGATGTCTCCTTCCTGTATATCTACTTACAATGTCTATTCCTCTTAATGTCTACTACTCACAATAAGCATTAAAATCCCCTGATTTTATCTTAAGATATTTGGCATATTCTTTCTTATCATAAAATCTTTGTGCTGGAAGAGAGTCTATTCCAAATTCAGCAAACCACTCATTTTTTAATTTATTATATAAGCGCTCTTTATTTGGACCTGTTATCGTATCTAAATTCCATAAACTGAAATGTAATGCATAGTTAATATAATCCTGCTCGAACTCCCAGAAGTTTCCATGTGCTGTCAAAGCATCTTTTAATGCATTCAAAGCCATGCGGAAACACTCCCAGGATTTTTCTCTCGTATTAGACAAAGACTTTGGATTATTTCGACGCTGATGTGCTAAAATAACATCTTCAATCTCAATTCTTTGTGCAAACGCAATTGCTGAAAATACAAATAGCATATCATTTGATGTTCTAAGTTCCTGAAATTTCAGATGATTCTCCTCAACAAACTGTCGCTCAAACAGTTTGTCCCATGCCCATCCTACGAACACTCTAAATACATTGCCTGTAAAAGAGCGGAAATTCATCGGACGATATGGAGGAAGCTGCTTTTCATGTAATGTCCATTTTACCTTTACAAATTCCTTCAAATCTTCTCTATACTGATCCGAACGAAATACTACAATCTGTGCATTAGAACCTTTTGCTTTTTCATAAGCCTTTTCCAACATAGCAGGCTCAAAGAAATCATCAGAATCAAGAAAAGAAAGATACTCACCAGTCGCAATGGACAATCCATTGTTTCTGGCTGCTCCCGCTCCGGCATTCTTTTGCTGAATTACTTTGACACGCTTATCTTTTTGCTCATATTCTTTTAAAATATCTAAAGAATTATCTGTGGAACCATCGTCTACACAGATAATCTCAATATCCTTTAAAGTCTGTCCTACAATGCTGTCCATACATTGATGAAGATAATCAGACGCATTATAGACCGGCAGTATAACAGATACTTTTACGCTCATAGCCTCTCCTTTATTTATTGCCTTTAAAAATAGCCTTAATCTTTCTTGGAATTGTTAACAGGAACCAGCCAAGTCTATATGATCTGGAACCTTTAATAATCTTAATATCGTTTTGAAGTTTTGCGTTCTGTTTTTCTAACTTTTCTACTTTCTTAGTGAGTCTTCTTACCTTTACCGGAGTAGCCACCTTTTTCATATAGAAGCCATTCGGATCCTTGGTAATAAACTGAATATTAGACCAGCTAATCTTTGTAAATACGGATTCGTCTAACTCTCCTAATTCAAGTCCCCGCTTAAACTCATCACTGAAACGATGAACATATTCTCTCTTATATTCTTCACCAATACGCTTGATCGTTCCCATATAATTGTTATACTTCTTTAACCAGTACATTGAACGGAAACGCTCCCATACCTCTTTATCTCTCACCAGCAACTCTCTGATATGATCATACTCAACATTCATGCAGTATACCTTTTCTTTGTTATGAACGGAAGAATTCGGATTATCTCTTCGATTCATATAATATGGTGTATCAATAATCATTCCACGTTTTGCATAAGCAAATGTCTGGAACCAGAAACCATTATCCTGGAAAGAAGCTCCCGGTGTTTCATTATGACGGATATGGAATTCTTCAATAAAGCTTCTCTTATAAATTCCACTCCATGTATTCATGATATAACGGATAGCTTCCGGTGTTTCACTTGGATTAAATACCACATTATAATCTTCTTTATTTGGAGATAAGTGATTATATACTAACTCCATATCTTCTGTTTCACTGTCACGTTTAAAACGGTAGAAATCTGCCTTAATAAAGTCTAAATCATTCTCAACAGCTTTTTCATATAAATCACTATACATATTTAACGGGATAAAATCATCTGGTTCTACAATTCCGATATATTCTCCAGTCGCTTTATCTAAACCGATATTCATTCCGATTCCATAACCACCATTCTCTTTATCAACAAGAACGATTCTGTCATCCTTTTGTGCATAACTCTTTAAGATTTCTAAAGAGCCATCGGTTGAACCATCGTTAATACAGATAATCTCAATATCTTTTAATGTCTGGTTTACAACACTCTCCATACATTCTACAAGATACATCTCCACATTATAAGTAGGTATAATAATAGATACTTTTGCCATTTTCTCACTCCTAATTAATTATTCTTTTCTTTCTCTACTGCTTTTAATGCCGCTGCAATTACCTTGTCCATATCATAGTAACGGTATTCACCAAGACGTCCGCCAAAAATAACATTCTCTTCTTTATCTGCTAATTCACGATACTTACCGGCAACTTCTTCGTTCTTCTCATTATTCACTGGGTAGTATGGTTCCTCACCAAGCTTCCATTCACTCGGATACTCTCTTGAAATAACTGTTTTTGGCTGTGTACCATACTCAAAATGCTTATGCTCGATAATACGTGTATAAGGAACTTCACGCTCTGTATAGTTTACTACAGCATTACCCTGATAATTGTCCATATCTAAAGTCTCTGTTTCAAAACGAACGCTTCTATACTCTAATACGCCATATTTGTAATCAAAATATTTATCTAACATTCCTGTATATACAGTTTTTTCTGCGATATCCGCATTCTCTTTTCTGAATTCATAATAATCTGTGTTCAGTAATACGTCAGAACCTTCTAACATCTTCTCTACAATCGCAGTATATCCTCCCATAGGAATTCCCTGAAAACGGTCATTAAAGTAGTTATTATCATAAATAAAACGAAGTGGAAGTCTCTTGATAATAAATGCAGGAAGATCCTTACAGTCACGTCCCCACTGTTTCTCTGTATAACCCTTTACTAACTTCTCATATACAGAACGGCCAGCTAAAGAAAGAGCCTGTTCTTCTAAGTTCTTTGGTTCTGTGATTCCTAATTCTTCAATTTCTTCCTGAATTTTTGCTTTTGCTTCTGCCGGTGTCTTAATACCAAACATCTTGCTAAATGTATTCATATTAAATGGTAAGTTATAAAGTTCATCTTTATATCTTGCTACCGGAGAGTTAATGTAATTATTAAACTCTGCAAACTGATTAATGTATTCCCAAACTACTTTATCAGATGTATGGAAAATATGAGCACCATACTTATGCACATTAATTCCCTCTACATTCTCACAGTAAATATTACCTGCTATGTGATCTCTTTTATCAATTACAAGACATTTTTTTCCTTCTTTTGTCATTTCATGAGCGAAAACAGCACCAAAAAGTCCTGCTCCTACAATCAAATAATCATATTTTTTCATGATTTCTCCTTTTACATTTTTCTCCAAAAAATATTGTTCTGTAATATATCCGTAATATTTTAACATGATATAACATTTTTTTCAATTGACAAACCTCTTAAATAATCTTATGATGTACATTCTTTTCTTGACTTTTTAACACACTCTGTTTACAATTTTACTAAATAATGTTCAATAAAGGAGTGTATTATTAATGAGTTCTTATAAAATAGCGATTGCCGGAACCGGTTATGTCGGTCTTTCCAATGCAATCCTTCTTTCTCAGCATAACGAAGTTTATGCCGTTGATATTATCGAAGAAAAAGTAAATCTGATCAATTCCGGCAAGTCTCCTATCGTAGATAAAGAGATTCAGGAATACCTCGCTACAAAGGATTTAAATCTTACAGCTACTACTGATGCAAAAAAAGCTTATGAAAATGCAGATTTTGTTATCATCAGTACTCCTACAAACTATGATCCTAAGATGAATTACTTTGACACTTCAAGCGTAGAAGCTGTTATCAAGTTAGTTCTTGAATACAATCCAAACGCGACTATGATTATCAAATCCACTGTTCCTGTTGGATATACTCTTTCCGTAAGAGAAAAGTTTGACACAGAGAATATCATCTTCTCCCCAGAATTTTTACGTGAGGGACGTGCTCTTTACGACAATCTCTATCCTTCCAGAATTATTGTTGGTGCACCGTTAGATGATGAACGTCTTGTACAGGCAGCACATACTTTTGCCGGTCTTTTAAAAGAGGGAGCTATCAAAGAAGATATTCCTGTTTTATTTACAAACCCTACAGAGGCAGAGGCCGTTAAATTATTTGCCAATACTTATCTCGCACTCCGCGTAAGTTTCTTTAACGAACTTGACAGCTATGCAGAAGTACATGGCTTAAATACAAAACAGATTATTGATGGTGTTGGTTTAGACCCACGTATCGGTACACATTACAATAACCCATCTTTTGGTTATGGCGGATACTGCCTTCCAAAAGATACAAAACAGCTTCTTGCCAACTACAAAGATGTTCCTGAAAACTTAATTGAAGCGATTGTAAAATCTAACTCCACAAGAAAAGATTTTATCGCTGACAGAATCTTAGAAAAAGCCGGATATTATCACGGTACTGCCGGACGTGACGGCACTCCTGGTAATCAGGTTACCATCGGTGTATACCGCCTTACTATGAAGTCCAACTCCGATAACTTCCGCCAGTCTTCTATTCAGGGTGTCATGAAGCGCCTGAAAGCTAAAGGTGCAGAAGTTATCATTTATGAACCAACTTTGGCTGATGATACTTTCTTTGGAAGCAAAGTTGAAAAAGATTTTGACGCTTTCAA
>CAKREJ010000101.1 GCA_934317185.1 uncultured Anaerobutyricum sp.
TCATCTTTTAATCCTAAATCTTTTAACCAGCTTACACAGAAGTCTTTCCAGTATGCAAACCATTCTAAGTCTGTATCTGGCTTACAGAAAAACTCCAGCTCCATCTGCTCAAACTCTCTCGTACGGAAAGTAAAGTTACCTGGTGTAATCTCGTTACGGAAGGACTTACCGATCTGACCAATACCAAATGGAATCTTCTTACGGGAAGTACGAGCTACATTTTTAAAGTTTACAAAAATACCCTGTGCAGTCTCCGGTCTTAAATAAACTGTATTCTTTGCATCTTCTGTAACACCCTGGAATGTCTTAAACATCAGGTTAAACTGTCTGATATCTGTGAAGTTATGTTTACCACAGCTTGGGCAAGGTATATTATTATCATCAATAAACGCTTTCATCTTCTCCTGGGACCATCCATCTACAGAAGACTCTAACTCAATGTTATGTTCCTGTGCAAAATCTTCAATAATTTTATCTGCACGGAATCTTTCTTTACATTCTTTACAGTCCATTAATGGATCAGAGAATCCGCCAAGATGACCAGATGCTACCCATGTCTGTGGATTCATCAGAATCGCACAGTCAACACCTACGTTATAAGGACTTTCCTGGATGAATTTTTTCCACCAGGCTTTTTTAACATTATTCTTTAATTCTACGCCAAGATTTCCGTAGTCCCATGTGTTTGCCAGACCACCGTATATTTCGGAACCCTGATATACGAAACCTCTTGCTTTTGCAACTGCGATAATCTTGTCCATTGTTTTTTCCATGACATCTACCTCATTTTTCTTTATTCGTTATATTATCGTCTTTTATTCTACCCTGTCTGTTCTGCCATTGCAAGTCCTTTTTGTCAGACATAAAAAAGATTTATTTAAAAATGACAGAACTTTCCTGTTAAAAGAAACCATTTTATAATATAGCAAGCATTTCGGCTGCTTTAAACTTATGTTCGACATGAACTGCAAAATAACGATTTACTATCCATTCAAATTCTCTGTCAATCTTCTCTTTCAAAGTAAAAGAGTATATTCTAGTCAAAGGAACAGAAGATATATACTGTAAAACGTAAAGTACAGAAGAATCGACTTCTCTTCCTGATCCCTGTTTTGCACAAGTATCACAGAGCATTCCACCCTCTTCAAAAGAAATCTGTGTGAGATTTTCCTCGCTTCCACAGCGAACACATTGAAAACATTGCAGACCAAAACCTGCAAACTGTAATATCTTTAATTCATAAATTCTTCGTATCAAAGATAACGGTATTAACTTCTTTTTCATTGCAAGGAAAGTCACAAATAAAAGATTTAATATATTTCTCTCATCCTGACCTTCCATTGTAAAATATTCTGCTACTTCCGCAAAATAAGAGCTATAATAAATATCCTCCAAATTATCTTTTAAAAAATGAAAATAATCCTTGCATTCTGCAGAGTTTAAATATGTATAATTCCTTGTATCCGTAACCATAAATTCACAGTATATAAGAGGTTGTGTCACACCAAACAGAGGATGCTTCGGCCTGCGGCTTCCTCTGGCAAATACTTGTAGCTTTCCTCTTTCTTTCGTAAGAATGGTAAGTCGTCTGTCATTTTCTCCAACTGGATAGACGGACAGAACGATTCCTGTCACCTTCGTCTGTTCACTCATCCTTGCTTTTACAGCTCTTTCTTATTATATCCATAGTTTTTAAGCAGGATATCGCTATCTCTCCAGTCTTTTCTGACCTTTACCCAAAGCTTTAAGTTCACCTTCATATCAAGCAAGTTTTCGATTTCTTCTCTTGCCTGTGTGCCGATTTCTTTAATCATGGAACCTTTTTTTCCTATGATAATTCTCTTATGAGACTCTCTTTCACAAACAATCACTGCCTCGATATCTACAATATCCCTTCCTTTGCGAGTCTTCATTCTCTCAATAACGACAGCAATACCGTGAGGAATCTCCTGACTTAACAGACGAAGTGCCTTTTCCCTGACAAGTTCGGCAACAATCTGGCGTTCCGGCTGGTCCGTGATAGTATCTTCATCATAATACATTGGTCCCTCTGGAAGATATTTAAAAATGGAATGTACTAAATCATCCGTATTATTGCCTTCTAACGCACTGACCGGAATAATCTCTGCAAAATTACACTGGTCTTTATAAGCAACGATTGCTTTTAAGATTTCCTCTTCGTTTGCGACATCTGTCTTATTAATTACGAGGAAAATCGGTGTCTTTACATTCTGAAGCTTCTCGATAATATACTGTTCTCCCCCGCCAATAAAAGTTGTCGGTTCAACTAACCATAAAATCAGATCCACTTCATTTAAAGTACGTTCCGCAGCCATAAGCATATAGTCTCCAAGCTTATTCTTTGCTTTATTGATTCCTGGTGTATCGAGGAAGACAATCTGACCTTCCTCGCTTGTATATACAGTTTGAATTCGATTTCTTGTTGTCTGAGCCTTACTTGAAGTAATCGCAATCTTCTGCCCGATTAACTGGTTCATCAACGTAGACTTTCCAACATTTGGACGACCAATAATAGTTACAAATCCTGATTTAAAACATCTGTTCATATTTTTCTTCTTCCCTCTCTATTGTGTCAAGCTGCTTACCTGTTTAAATATTTCTTTTTCTTCTTCTAATTTACGATCATTTCCTATGGCACATACTGTTTCTGCATCCATCATTGCTTCAATATAATCTGCAAGGGAACGAATCGTTTCTTCTGTGGCATCAAGAACCTGATTTCTTTCTTTTTGAATCATTTCTATTGTAATACCGGACTGATATGCATGGAAGGAACGCTCACCTAATGCTACTGGTTCTAACGGCTGATCAATTCCGCTGATTGTTCCGATAATATATTTAGTCATATCTCGCTGCCCTGCTTCAAAATTCCTTACATAATCCGCCGCTTTTTTATATACATCAAGAGTTGCAGATAAATTAGGATCTCTGTAAGAAGTAAAGAAGCCATATCCATTCCTTGAAAAATTACACATACATCCATATGCTCCACCAGTCACACGGACATTCACCCAAAGATAATCATAAGAGAAAATAGTTTTCAGTACTTTTAAAGCACCGGTATATTCTTGTCCTTCCTTTTCAAAACAACCTCCGCTTGCTACATATTGTACTTTGCTCGCTGTTTTAAATCCTTCATTCTTTTTCTCCATATTGAAACTCGGAACAGCTTTTACACAAGGCATCTTATAAAGCATACGGTTAAATTGCAGCATTTCTCCCTCAAGAAGAGACTTGAAATTAAATTCTCCTGTAAGAGACAGTGTCAGATTTTCTTTACGGAAAATGCACATCTGAGTTCTTACCAGTTGATTGACCAGAAGCTCTGCATTACTGTCAAAATTTTTATCAAGCTTCTTTATAAATTCATAAAAACCGATTCCCTCTGCGGCATCTTTGTACTTCATCATTGGATCAACATAAGAAAGTGCACGATTAGCTGCATAAATATGTCCGGATGCCGGAATTCTCGTATCCATCTTTGTCCGAAGTTCAGAGATAATCTCTTTTAAACGCTTTTTATTATCTACTTTTGAATTCAGAAGAACTTCTTTAAGCAAAGCCATTCCATCAGCAACCTGTTCTTCCATACACTTCATCTGCACACTGAAATAAGGACGATATCCATCTTTTTTCCATACAAGTACATTCATACCTGTCTGGAATGACAGCCCTCCGATTTTTAAATTAATCTCTGTTGCCAGATCGTTATAAGAAAAATGTTCGGTGTCTACATAGCGATAGATTTCTGTCAGTAACGTAGCATATGGAATCAGCTCTTTTGGAAGTTCAGACATATCAAAACAAAAGTTTGAATAAACAATACCGTTTGTATGATATTCATGTATGACTGCGGTTGTATCACCGATTACCATCTCTTTATTTTTAAATGGACGTATTTCTCTTGAGATGTCACTTAGACTCAAGGTAGGAATCTTTTCTAATTCTTCCTGTGTAGATGGTGTTTCCTGAAATTCCTTTAACTTTTTCGTGTCTTCAATAAGATAATTTAACTGCTTATTATTTAGCTTACTCTTCATCTTAGCAAGCTGAACTTTTAGCTCTTCTTCTAAACGTTCATTCTTACCTTCTTCCGGGTACAGATATACATAAGCTTTGTGTGTATTTTCCAAAAAGCTTTCTCTGATAAGCTGTTCAAAATAACCTGTATCTACCTTTTCCTTTAATTTTGCAAGCGGAGTAAGAGAATCTGCAAGCTCTAACGCTTTTGTATCATCATATAACCAACTGTTTAAGAAATTCAGCCCGTAAATCAATCCTTTTGGAAAACGCCCGAAATCTGCCTCACGATACTTAAATTCATAATTATTAATTGCAGAATATATTGCTTTTTTATTAAGCCCCTTTTCCACCTGTTCTTTTAAAGCTTCTTCTACGATCTGAATAAATAACTCTTCTTTTCCTTTCACTGCATTCTTTACGATAATAGAAAATAAAGGCTGTTGAATTCCACCATCATAGTAACTGTCCACATCTTTTCCAAGACCGGCATCGATCAACTTCTTTCTAATCGGTGCCCCTGGCATGGTAAAGAGAACATAATCAAGAATCTGCATAGCTAGTCCACGTTCATTATCACAACTGTCGCCAGTGGCTACATTATAGCTTAAGTATATTCCTTCTTCTTCCTCTTCCGAAACAGAATACGTATCTTTTAATGTCTCTGGTGCAATGAAAGCTTCCTGCATAGCAACTTTAGAATCAACCACCTTCTTTTCATAGTGGCTTAAATACTCTTCATCGATAAATTCAAGTTCTTTTGCAAAATCAACATTACCATAAAGATAAATGTAGCTATTTGACGGATGATAATACTTACTGTGAAAATCTAAAAACTTTTCTCTTGTAAGTTCAGGAATCGCATCCGGATCCCCACCTGATTCATACGCATAAGGTGTATCTTTTAAAAGAGCTTCCTGAATCTTTCTCGCCAGAACATCATCCGGAGAAGAGAATACTCCTTTCATCTCGTTATAAACAACACCATTAAATTTCAGTTCATCATCTTTGTCAGCAATTTCATAATGCCAGCCTTCCTGTTTAAGAATCTCATCTTTCTTATAAATATTAGGATGAAAGACTGCATCAAGATAAACATGCATCAGATTATGGTAATCCTGCTCATTACAACTTGCAATCGGATACACAGTCTTATCCGGATAAGTCATCGCATTTAAAAATGTATTCAGAGATCCTTTTGCCAATTCAATAAAAGGATCTTTTGACGGAAACTTATCAGAACCGCACAATACTGAATGTTCCAGAATATGAGCAACGCCGGTATCATCTGCCGGCGGAGTACGAAAGGCAATACTAAATACCTTATTCGCATCATCATTCTCTACAAGAAGAACTCTGGCACCAGTCTTTTTATGCTCTAGTACATAACCATATCCGTTTAGTTCTTCTATCTTTTCCTTTTGTATAAAGGAATAATTTTTAAAATCTGTTTCTTTTAGCATTCGCTATCTTCCTCCTGCTTTTTATATTTTACAACTATTCAGAATCATATATAGTATGTCCCTGCTTTATGGCTTTCTATTCCATTATGCCATTTACAATGCATTCATAAATCACATAGTGAATTTACATATAAGCAATACAATAATCCGTTGCTCTTATATGTACAGCTTTGCAGTGCATTGCAGACTATTTAATATCATAACACAAGTAAACAAAAAAAAGAAGGTCTTACCGAAGTAAAACCTTCTTTCTAT
>CAKREJ010000102.1 GCA_934317185.1 uncultured Anaerobutyricum sp.
GCCGTGAAGCGGTTTTTAAAAAGGCAATATTGCATGATAGATAGACCAGATTTATGTCTGGTCTATTTTTTTGTTTGCAAAACGGACGCTCTCATAGAATACAATACGCTATATTTGTGACTTTAGTCGCGGCAGGTTGAATGTTCGCTTAAAGCGCTCGCATCCAACCTTTGCTCCGAGGCCACAAATATAGCGTATTGTATTCTATGGGAGCTGATTGTGGTTGCGGAAGCAAAATTAGAAGTTATTATATAAGTTATCACTTGAATTTCACCTTCCTGTTTTTTGCTTGTTATTTTAGAAGTTTTCTCTCTAATCAATACATGTGGTTATTAAAAGTCTTATGGTTGCAGTAATTTGAAAAATGTAAATTTAACTAATTTTGACACATCAAAAGTAACAAATATGTGGAATATGTTTTATGGTTGTAATAAATTAAAAAACATAAATGTGAGTAATTTTAACACATCAAATGTAACGAATATGTCTAGCGTGTTTGGAGGGTGTAGTAGTTTGTCTAGCATAGATGTAAGTAATTTTAATACATCAAATGTAACGAGTATGAGTGGTATATTTAGTGGGTGTAGTAGTTTGTCTGGTATAGATGTAAGTAATTTTGACACATCAAAAGTAACGAGTATGAGTAGGATGTTTAGTGGATGTAAAAGTTTATCTAATATAGATGTAAGTAATTTTGATACTTCCAATGTATTGTATATATCAGGTATGTTTGGAGGATGTAGTAGTTTGTCTAGTATAGATATAAGTAATTTTGATACCTCTAATGTAACTGATACATACGGTATGAGTAATCTGTTTAAAGGGTGTAGCAAATTAGTCAATATAGATTTAAGTAATTTTGATACGTCGAATGTACGATATATGAATGGTGTGTTTAGTGGGTGTAGTAGTTTGACTAATATAGATGTAAGTAATTTCGATACCTCAAAAGTAGAAAAGATGGACAATATGTTTGAAGGGTGTAGCAGTTTGACTAATATAGATGTAAGTAATTTTAATACCTCTCATGTGAGCTCTATGTCGGGTATGTTTAAAGGATGCAGCAGTTTAATTAATGTCAATTTAAGTAATTTTAATGCATCTAATGTATATTACATGAATGACATGTTTAAAGATTGTAGCAGTTTAACTAATATAAATGTAAGCAATTTTAATACGCATGGGGTAAAAACTATGGAATCTATGTTCTCAGGATGCAAAAACCTAAAAGAAATAGATTTATCTAGTTTTGATATATCATATGATATGGAAAATATATCGGGTATATTTGATTCTTGCGTGAATTTGAAGAGTATTAAAACACCAATTAATAAAGGAAGTGAAAAAGGAGAACTTCCGAAAATAGAGAATACGCAATGGGTGGATGTATATGAAAATACATATGATTATTTGCCGGGATATATAGACCATAGTATTACTTTAAATCTGGAGGAACTTATTAAGTTACAACAAGAGCATATCACATTAGAAAAAGGAACCTACGAATATACAGGAAGTGAAATTAGACCAGAAGTAATCGTAAAAGATTCTGCAGGAACAATTCTGAAAGAAGGAACAAACTATACGCTGTCTTATAAGAATGATGTGAATGCTGGTACAGCAGAAGTGGAAATTACAGGAAAGGGAAAATATATTGGAACAGTTACTTTAGAGTTCACAATAAGTCCAAAAGAACTTAAATCGGTATCAGAATTTATTACTTTAGAGCAATCAGAGTATAAATATACAGGTGATGAAATACGACCAAAAGTATCGGTAAAAGATACCGATGAGGAAGCTTTAGTAGAAAATGAAGACTATATCGTATCGTACGAAAACAATATTAATGCAGGTATAGCCAAAGCGGTAATTACAGGAAAGGGTAATTATACAGGAACGGTTAGTTTGGATTTTGTGATTAATCCGAAAGAATTCGGCACAGAAGAAATAGTTGCTACATTAGAAAGCGAAGATTATGAATATACAGGTCAAGAGATTCAGCCAGTAATAATCATAAAGGATGGAATAGAAAAACTTTTGACTGAAAATGTAGATTATACGGTATTATACAAGGATAATATTGATGCAGGTGTAGCAGAAGCTAAAATTATAGGAAAGGGTAATTATACAGAAACGATTTCCATTTTGTTTACGATTAATCCGAAAGAGATTGCGTATGAGAATGAAGACATAGACTGTGATGGAAAGATTTATCAATATACGGGAGAAGAAATTAGACCTATATCGGGTATTAAAGGTTTAGTGGAAGGTAGTGATTATGAAATCTATTATAAAGATAATATTAAAGAGGGAACGGCTACAGTAACAGTAGTTTATATGGGTAATTATAGGGGTGCATATATGTATCATTTTACCATTGTAAAAGAACCAATCTTTACGTGGGATAAAGATAAGTGTACATCAGATGCAGGAGAACCAGAAGTAGCCGTAAAGGAAAGAACTAATTCAACCTGTGTCAAAGAAGGAAGAATCTTATATGTTGCAACACTTGAACACATGGGTAAAGTGTATACTTCCGAGAATGAAGTACAGCTTCCGGCAACAGGAAAGCATAGCTGGGATAAAGGCGTTGTAAAGGGAAGCAAACTTATTTATACCTGTAAAGTCTGCAAACAGACCCAATCTGTAGAGAGGAAAGTAAAGAGTATCGCAATTACTGGATTGTCTCACAATATAGCAGCAGGTAAAAAGGTAGCACTTACCGCCACAGTTCTTCCTGCAAATGCAATAAACAAAAAGGTAGTCTGGACAACTTCGAATAAGAAAGTGGCAACAGTAAGCCAGAGAGGTATTGTATCTGTTCTGAAAAACACTGGTAAAAAATCAGTCATCATAACAGCAACTGCTGCAGATGGAAGCAGAGTAAAACAGTCCTTTAAGATTACCTCCATGAAGGGAGTTGTAACAAAAATATCCCTTTCTGGAAAGAACACACTTGCAGTTGGAAAGAGCCAGAAAGTAAAAGCAAAAGTAAAAGCCTCTGCCGGTGCCTATAAGAGTTTGAAATGGACAAGTAGTAATGTAAAATATGCGACCGTATCTTCTAATGGTACAGTAAAAGCACAGAAAGCTGGAAAAGGCAAGAAAGTGACGATTACTGCAATGGCATTAGATGGAAGCGGAAAGAAAGCAACGTTTTCTATTAAAATTAAATAGAGCGGTAGGTTATAAAGGAGTACAACTTGTTACGATTAGCAGACCAACAGCTTATGGAGAATACGCTCCATATCAATTTGTTGATATAGAACAGGAATTTGAAAAAAGCGTTAAAGCGTTGTGCCCATAGAATTAATATATTGCAATACCAGTTTTTGCAATGAGCAAAATAATCACAAACTCAGTCCAGTCCCAGTAGGCATTATAGCCTGCTGGGATTTTTGCTTTATAACATCGTTACGCAAACGGTTGACACTTCTTAAAATGATAATTATAATGAAAAAAAGGAGTGCTGGAATGAAAAATATGGATTACTGTTTAAATGATAATACGTCTGCATCTAAACCAATTTTATTGCCGTTTGGTACGTCAGATTTCGAAGAAATCAGGAAAAATGGGTTATATTATGTTGATAAAACTTATTTGATAAAAGAATTAATAGACTTTAGCACAAAAGTAACTTTATTTACAAGACCTCGTCGGTTTGGAAAAACGTTAACAATGTCAATGTTGCAAAGTTTTTTTGATATACAAAAAGACACTAAAGAATTGTTTGATGGTTTGAGAATTAGCAGGGATTCTGAAGTTTGTGCAAATTACATGAATCAGTATCCGACTATTTTTATTACTCTGCGTAATATAGAGGGGTTGGATTTCCAATTTGCCTTTAGTAATTTTAAAGCAGCAGTACAAGATATGTACAAAAACCATTCTGTTTTAGCAACTTCATCTAAATTAGAAAATGAAGATAGAGAATTGTTTTCGAAGTTATCTAAAGCGAAAGGTACTGAGTTTGAGACTGTAAATTCTTTAAAGACCTTAATACTTTTTCTTTATTTACATTATAACAAACCTGTAATCGTTCTCATAGATGAGTATGATGTTCCTTTGGCGAAATCAACAGGAACAGATTTTTACGATAGATTGCTTTTTGATATACGGAGTTTCATGGCTCCGTTAAAAGATAATAGTTATTTAAAATTTGCAGTAATAACAGGTTGCTTACGGATTTCTAAAGAAAGTATTTTTACTGGTACCAATAATTTCTATGTTGATTCATTAGCCGCAAGTTCTTTCAATGAATACTTTGGTTTTACAGATGGAGAAGTGCAGAAGCTACTGGAGAATGCCGGAGCTTTAACCCAGTACCAGAATGTAAAAGATTGGTATGATGGTTACAATTCCAATGGCATTGAGCTTTATTGTCCCTGGGATGTAATTCACTATGTACAAGATTTTTTAAAAGGTAGAAAAGATATTCCGAAGTGTTATTGGATAAATACCAGTGACATGAATGTTATTCACACTTTTATTGAAAGGTACGGCGATAAAGTTAAAAATGATTTTGAAAGATTAATTACAGGAGATGTCATAAGAAAACCAATTAAAGAGAATCTTACTTATGATTTATTAAACTCTTCAGAAGATAATTTTTGGAGTATTCTATTAATGTCTGGTTATTTGACTAATGTAGAACCTGATGTTTCAGAGGACTATACATTTAGAGATAAATTGAGTCTTAAAATACCGAATAAGGAGATTTTGCAAATTTACGAAGGGACTTTAAAAGAATTTTTTGATGATTCAGTTAAAACATTTAAAACGGATTTAGAAACCGCTATGTGGCTCGGTGATACAGAAAAATTTAAGAAAATTATCGATAAGATTTTACTTACAACGATTAGTTTTTATGATTATAAAGAAGATTTTTACCATGCTTTTTTACTTGGTATTTTTCTTGGAGTTGGATATGATCCTGAATCAAATAGGGAACATGGTGAAGGCAGGACGGATATTGTACTGGAAAATCCATGTGGTGATAAAGTTGCCATTTTTGAATTAAAACATTCTAATAGCAGGTCTGATTTGCCGAAAGATTGTGATAAAGTTTTGAAACAGATTCAAGAGAGAAAATATACTATAAATTATGAAAATGAATTCGATGAAATTTTGTGTTATGGAATTTCCTTTTACAGAAAAAGCTGTATGGTTAAAATTTTTAAATTAAATAAGTGAAACAAAAATCTTGTCACACATTTAAAAATCAGTCCCGGCAGGCATCAAAGTTTGCTGGGACTTTTGTTTTGTGGTGGTAGAAAAGTTGAGTCCTTAACTTTAAAAAACAAAGCTATATTGATAAAAAAATAACAATATATTAAAGCGGAAATGTATATCAAGAAAGAAAAATACAAAAAAAGTACAATAACTGGTCTTTTTTTGAAAAAACAAAAAAACATTAAAAAAAGCTTGACGTAAGTATACTGTTATGATAATATAATATGCGTTGCACATGAGAAACAGCTTTCTGAAAGAAAATCAGCAAGAATCTTAAAAGAAAGTTGAAAAACTTCTTGACAGATTAGAAAATGTGTGATAATATATAAAGGTTCGCATCACAGAGAACAGAAATCTTCAAAAAGAAGATGAAAAGATTTTTGAAAAAGTTCTTGACAATAACTTGTAGATGTGATAGTATAATTAAGCGTTTTCGAAAGAAAACACAAAACCTTGATAACTGAATAACAAAACAACCTTGAACGTTAATTCAA
>CAKREJ010000103.1 GCA_934317185.1 uncultured Anaerobutyricum sp.
ATAAATATATTTTGCTCCGTAAACACCATGGTCAATACCTGATTGCTTCCGTTTCGTTAAATATTCTTCCTTATTTTCTTTTGCCCGTCTCCATTCTTCGTGAATAAACCTCTGAAACTTAATACTGTATTTTCCAAAATCATGAAGCAAGCCAGCAAGAGAAAGCGTACTTTCCAAAGTAGCTTTTTTATCAGAATGTAGCTCTTTTGAGCTAACAGTTCTCCTCAAGTCAACTCTTTTCCCCATAGCTGCTGCTAATTTCTGCACTTCTTTGATATGTTCTTTTAACTCCTGTTTTTCTAAATCATTTACACGAAATCTGGCTATATAATCGTTCATTTTATTAATTCTCCTATTTTATTCTTATACTTTTTATTTTAACAGAAAATAGGATAAAACTGATAAGAATTAAGAGATACATAGTATGCCTCCCAAATTTCTTCAAAGAACAAATAGTAAGCTCTTGCATAAGAAATTTTATCTAAATAATTTTCAAATATACTCTAAACTTTTGCTGTTTCTTTCATTTTTAAGCATAAAAAAACCGTCTGTGAAAATAACCTTACACAGACGGTATAAAATGAACAAGAATCGTTCATTAAGAATAATCAATCATTGATCGATGCAACTGGCTGTCATAATTCTCTGAAAAAACGAACCTTAGAGCCATTTGGCTTTGTGTCGCTGCTTTTCGACAATTTTGCCAAAACAGAACTTTTCTATGTTTATTTTTTCATTTTACAAATCCTCTTATAAAAGGATAATACCATTCCATTTTTCTATAAAAGTCAAGATGTGTTGCACCTTTTATAAAAATAAGCTGACTCTTTGATATCTGATGACTAATCCAGCGTATATGTTCTTCTTTTATAAAATCTCTTGTTCCCGCCATAATAAGGACGGGTACGTTAATATTTTTCAACTTTTTCTTAGTAAGTTGAGGGGAATGTAACAAGAGAGAATAGTAAAATCTACGTTTTTGAATACATCTTCCTAAAAATCCATCCAATTTTTTTGTCAAATGCCATGCCTCACAAATAGAATTATATATATTATATGCGAATTTTACCCACACTCTAATTGGAAGCAGTAATCCTTCCGGTCCTGCATTTGGACTGATTGCAATGACTTCCTGTGTGAATTCTGGATAGTCTGATGCAAACTGTAACGCAGTATTCGCTCCATCACTAAACCCAAATAGAATTGCCTTTTTTAATTTTCGTTCTTTCATAAGAATATATGCATCATGAGCCATATCTTTGGCACTCATTTTTTTTTGAAAGGCAGGAAAATTCAATTCAGAACGTCCATGTCCTCTACTATCCATAAGAATAACCTGAAAACCTTCTTTCTGAAGTTTTTTTGCATACGGTACAAGATTATGGTGAGATTCTCCATTTCCATGAAATAAAATCATCGGAAAACCTGTGCCATATATTTCATAATATATGCATCCATCTTCTATTAAAATATAATTTTTCTCTTTATTCATCGGTTTTATCATTGCTGCTATCTCCTTACACCTATTTCTTCTGTATCTTCTTTTTAAAGCTCTGAAAAAACGACTTCACATAATCTTCCATTCCAGCCGGATTTTGAATTCTTACAATAGCATAAAACATTTCCGGTGTCGGAACAGATGGCGAATATACATAATAAGATGGCAGCCATTCATTCGGACTGTAGTTCTTTTTTGCACGATATAAATCTTTAAATCCATAGCATTGATTTAAATGATTATATACAAAGCACAGTAATCGTTCTACAAGATTTCCGCTCTTTTCATCAAGTCCGGCAAGCGGTGCGATTCCAAGACTTCCATACTTAATTCCTTCTTCTTTAAATGCCTGAAATGCCTCATATATTATGTATTCCATAACACCTCCCGGTGCATCTTTTCCATGCCGGGTCACATCTGCCATATATCCACTAAGTCCCATAAACGGAACAAATACAACAAAGGCTACTATTTTTCCATCTTTATTTCTGGCATAAAAATATCTCTTATCCATTGGATTTTCAATTCCAACAGTACCAAGAACAAACTGAAGCAGCGAAGTCTTTTTCCCCTCAAGCCACTCTTCTGAGATACGATTCAATTCCGCTTCTATTGCCAAATCTTTTTTCGCATGAATTTTATACTCTTCTACAGTAACTCCAGCTTTTTTCGCATGATTGATATTCATACGCATCTTCTGCCCCTTTTTACCGCTAATCTCATAGTCCTGCAAATAAAATCGGGCTTCCTCTCCACATTTCACATAACCAAAACCTTGTTTTTTATATTCATCAATAAACATATCCGTCGCATTTAAGATAAAAAGTTTATGTGCTGTTTTATGACAAAATTGCTTGAATTCTTCTAATAATACTGGAAAATCTTTCGGAGCACAAACAGGATCTCCATTCATAACAATGACATTTTGAACAACACCATACGGAATAACTCCGTCTACCTTTTCTCCAAAAAATAATGTCTTATCCTCTTCAATAGTAAGATAAGCTGCTGGATTCTGGCTATATAGATTTAACAATGTTCTTGCATGTTGTATATCTGACTTACTGTTTTTCTTCCCAATAAGCCACGGACGTATCGCATAAAGAATTGCCACAATAATACATAGCCAGCTAAATAAAAAGATAAGATTTGCAAAATAGTGCATTCCTTTTCCACCGGGTATCGTCACAATACCAAATAACATTCCGATTCCATCAGCAAAACTCTCCCCTATAGAAATCGAATGATGCATTGCTATTTTCATATAATGAAAACTTAAACCGGCATTCATAAGTATTCCAACAAATGACAGTAACAAATATATACACGCCCTCTTTTTTGAAGTCTTTGATGGGGGACAACAAAAATCTTCTCTAAAATAATAAAAGCAAAATAAAAACAAAATGCTGATAATTGCCATGCCAATACGATAGGTATGCTGTACACCAAACAGACTTCTTATCACATTAACAAATAAAATCACTACCGTAATAACCCATGCCATATGCTTTCTAAGCATAAGCTGCCCACAAAGAGCAAGCATGATAAGACAAAATACTCTCTCGACCATCTTGCTCATCTCCATATAGACGCTCACTTTATCAGAAAGCATCCCCACTGGAATAAAACTTACAACTAATAAAATAGCTGATAAGAACCCTAAAGCTCCTATCAGCCCATTTTCTAACTGTATACATCTTTTTTGTCCCATGATAATTCACCTCTACTGTCTCTTTAAAACTACACAGTTATTTAAAATCATTTTCAAATAGCTATCATATACCTTAATTTTTCTTCTGTAAAGGTGCGAAACAAAACTTTTATTCATAATCTTGTCCATCGAAGCTTTCATCCCCTGACTGACGATTGATGAACTTCGGGTGATATTTAGAATAAACAATGATTTGTTCTTTATAAAGGCCATGATATCCAGAAAGCATATAGCTTATAGATATCGCGATCAAAATATAGGGAACTCCCTCAAAACCAAATAACTCAAATCCTATGAGCATGGAAGCGATCGGACAGTTTGTTACGCCACAGAACAGTGCAAGCATCCCGGTTGCTGCACAAAGGGAAGGAGAGATTCCCAACAGATGTCCAAACAGACATCCGAATGTCGCTCCTGTAAAAAAGGCAGGCACGATTTCACCACCTTTATATCCTGCAGCAAGCGTCAATGCAGTTAAAATCATTTTCAAAAGAAATGCATAAGCTGGAACATTCCCTTCAATGGCCTTTGCGATCATCTCTGTTCCTGCACCGTTATAATCATATGTACCTATAAGAAGTGTAATTACAATGACAAGGCATCCTCCTGCTATAGCTCTTATATATGTATTTTTAAAAAACTTACTGTAAAATAAGCCGGCTCCCTTTAAAAACAGACAAAATATAACGCTTAATCCCGCACATAAAATGCCCAGTAATACAATTTTAGTACAGCTTGCAAAAGTAAGTTCCGGTATACCATGAATCGTGAACGCTTCCGGGTTAATTCCCATATTTACTGCAAAACGATTTGCTACGATCGAAGAAAAAACGCATGGAACTAACGCCGCATAATGCATAATTCCAACACTGATCATCTCCATTGGAAAAATCGCTGCCGCAAGAGGTGTTCCAAATACAGCAGAAAAGGCTGCACTCATTCCACTCATCACCAAAAGCTTTCTGTCTCCCTCTTCAAACTTAAAAATTCTGCCAATCGTGTTACCGATACTTGCTCCCATCTGAAGGGCTGCCCCTTCACGTCCGGCAGATCCACCAAATAAATGTGTGATAATCGTAGCTGCAAAAATAAGTGGAGCCATATATGCCGGTACATCCTGATCTTTCCCATGTACCGCTGTCATAATAATATTCGTTCCTTTATCCTGTCTCACTCCGCAAAGATGATACAAAAATACGATCACGATTCCGCCAACTGGTAAAAAGTATAACAAAAATGGATACTCTCCCCGAAACATTGTTACTTTTTTCAGACAAAAAGAAAATGCACTGCTGAATGCTCCAACACCAACCCCTGTTAATCCCGCCATAAAAAGCCATAACGCACAGGTTTTTAAATTATAATAAATCTTTCTTAAATACCTTTTACCTATTTCCAACATATTTTATTCCTTCCTCTTTTTTTCGATATATTCAAGAAATACTTCCTCCCTCTTTTTTAATAATATTTTTTCTTGATATTTTTATTTTAGTCGAGACTCAATTTTTGAAGTTTTTCTTTGAATATATTTCACTCTTTCTTAATAGGAAGTGTACTCTATTTGAATTTATATTGTCAAGTTCTGGTGAAAAAAAGAATTGACATCCCTGTTATTTCGTGATAAATTAAGACCTGTAAATGCTATGAAGAGGAATAGTAGAATGATGGAAACATCCAGAGAACTGCTGGTTGGTGCGAAGCAGTAGCGGACATGATTTGAACTCGCCTCTGAGCAGCCTGTTGAACCGCATAATTGCAGTAGGCAGTGCCGGAAACCTGACCGTTATAACAGGAGGATATAAGGCTTTTTAGTCCGTATCTGCAATGAGGGTATACCGTGTCTTTCAGACATCGTATGAATAAGAGTGGTACCGCGGGATTATTTTCTCCGTCTCTTTTTGACATTTGTCATTAACGAGACGGAGTTTTTTATTTTACAGATTCAAGAATGCCCAGACATTCTTACTGCAAGATGTGCGTATGTAGTGCATGAGATATTTCCTGTAACCATGTTGTTTATAACTTAAGGAGGATTTTTATTATGAAGTATGCAGATAAGTATAAACCAATGTATTTCCCAGCTCCGGCAGGATATAATAAATGGGTCGAGAAAGACCATATCGAACAGCCACCTATCTGGTGTTCTGTTGACTTGCGTGATGGTAATCAGGCTCTGATCATCCCTATGAGCTTAGAAGAAAAGATTGAATTCTTTAAATTATTAGTTGCCGTTGGTTTTAAGGAAATCGAAGTTGGTTTCCCGGCTGCATCTGAGACAGAATATGAATTTTGCCGTACATTGATCGAACAGAATCTGATTCCGGATGATGTAACTATTCAGGTTCTGACTCAGGCAAGAGAACACATCATCAAGAAGACATTTGAAGCCATTGATGGGGCAAAGAATGTTATTGTTCATCTGTACAACTCCACTTCTGTTGCACAGCGTGAGCAGGTATTTAAAAAAGACAAAGATCATATTATTCAGATTGCTGTAGAAGGTGCTGAATTATTAC
>CAKREJ010000104.1 GCA_934317185.1 uncultured Anaerobutyricum sp.
AAGCTCGGTGCTACCTGTGTTCTCTTTAATCCTCTCATGGAAAGTGACTATCATGGATATGACACCAGAGATTACTATACTGTTGACCGCCGTCTTGGTACGAACGATGACTTGAAGGAAGTATGTGATGCGATTCATGAAGCAGGCCTTAAGATTTTATTTGACGGTGTATTTAATCATGTCGGTCGTGGTTTCTGGGCATTTAAAGATGTGCAGGAAAAGAAATGGGACAGTCCTTATTGTGGCTGGTTTCATTTAAGTTTTGACGGAAATACAGAATATAATGATGGATTCTGGTATGAAGGATGGGAAGGACATAATGAACTTGTTAAGTTAAATCTTGATAATCCGGATGTCAGACAGCATCAGTTCGATGCGATCAAACAGTGGACAGACGTTTATGGTATTGACGGTCTCCGCCTTGATGTTGCTTACTGTCTGAGTGATTTTTACTTAAAAGAGCTACGCCGTTTTACCAGTACTCTGAAAGAAGATTTTGTTCTTATGGGAGAAACATTACATGGCGATTATAATATGTATATGAATGATGAGAAGTGTCATTCTGTTACAAACTATGAATGTTACAAGGGATTATATTCCAGCTTTAACTCTGCGAATATGCATGAGATCAGCTACAGCTTAAACCGCCAGTTCGGTTCTGAAAACTGGTGTATTTACCGTGGAAAGCATCTGCTTTCTTTTGTAGATAACCATGATGTCAGCCGTATTGCTACTATTTTAGAAGATAAACAGCAGCTTCCGGTTATTTATGGTCTGCTGTTCGGAATGCCCGGTGTTCCGTCTATATATTACGGAAGTGAGTGGGGTATTGAAGGTGTAAAACAGGGTCGTGATGAAGAGATTCGTCCTCGTCTTGAAAAACCAGAATGGAATGTGCTTTCTGATGCCATTGCCGCTTATGCAAAAGCACACCATACTCATCCAGCTTTGTACAATGGTGGATATTCCAATCTTCTTATAAGAGATAAACAGCTCATTTTTGAAAGAAGCTGTGAAGAAGAACGTGTTATCGTCGCAATTAATGCAGATGCTAATACATTTCATGCTGATTTTAATGCCCGCTCCGGACTGGGAACAGATCTTGTCACAGGAGAAACTGTTGACTTTGGCGGCGGCATGGATCTTCCACCATACAGTGTGGCTTACTGGAAGACAGAGGTAATCTAATAAAGGTTATATAAATTCATTAAAATAAAAAAGGATGGTATTTATGAAGTTAAGTAATGCAGAATTGCAGGAAATTCATACAATATTAGACAAATATTGTAACAGCAATGAAGCACGTTCCATGAAAAATTTCTGCCAGCATGGCAGTGTAAGTACTTATGAACACGTTATGTATGTTACAAAAGTATGTTATTACTTAAATAAACGCTTTAGACTCGGTTCTAATGTAAAGTCACTCGTCATCGGTGCTTTTCTTCATGATTTCTATCTTTACGACTGGCACGAAAAAGATGACAGCCATAAGTGGCATGGATTTTCTCATGCACATACCGCTCTTCTCAATGCCGATGCCCGTTTTTCTTTAAACGAAAAAGAAAAGGACATTATCGCACATCATATGTGGCCACTCAATCTTACCAAGTTACCACGAAGTCGAGAGGCATTGCTGGTATGCTTCGTAGATAAATATTGTTCTACGATAGAAACTCTCACAATGCGATCAGCGGAATCTGCATTTTAACTACGAATTAAATAAAGCAATAAAAAAAGGAAAAATCATATATATTTTTCCTTTTTTATTGTCTTTCTAACTTAGCTATAATAACAAATATTTTATAATCATAATTTATAATATTTCTTCTATTCTACATAATCAGAAAAGGCTTCCTCATATTCTTGATATTTTTCATACCAGAAAATACTTTTTTCTAAATATCGCTGCGATAATTCTTCGAATTGTTTTTGAAATTCTATAATTTTTTCCGACCACTCTCCTGACTGATATTGCTCAAAAGTAAAGGTACCTATTTCGGCAGAACATTGTTTTTGCCAGGTTTCTATATTTTTCTGACATTTTTCAAGCTGTTCTTTGGCGAGGGATAACTGCCAGTCTGTATAAGATTGTTCTGTATTAAAGCGGGCAGTCTGATGTCGTTCCTTTGATGGTACGGAAAGAAGACCTTCTACCAATGCAGTATTTTCCGCATCTACTACATCTGCCCAGGTCTGATTTCCGTCTCTTTTTTTCTTTAGCATATGAATATAATGCTCATATCCAAATGGATAATACTTTACACCATCTTCTTCAAATAATAAAAGAGCATCTGCCAGTTTACTGATAAAATATCTGTCATGAGAAATAAACAGCATGGTTCCTGTATAGGCAGAAAATGCAGATTCCATTGTTTCTTTTGCCGGCAGATCCATATGATTGGTTGGTTCATCTAATATTAAAAAATTCGGTCGACTTTCAAGAACCTCTGCTAATACCAAACGACTTTTTTCACCACCGGATAAATTATTAATCTTTTCATTTGCCTTTTGTGAAGGGAATAAATACTTGCCTAATATCTGACGCTTTTCTTTCTCTGTTAACTTCGGAAAGCATTCACCAAAATGGTCTTCCACTCTCTTTTCTGATTGTATTTGTGCAGAATGCTGGTCAAAATATCCTGTTATAATCCCATTACCAATATTATATTTTCCTGAAATTGGCGGTATCTGCCCGATAATTGTTTTAAAAAACGTAGTTTTTCCTGCTCCGTTTGCTCCAAGCACTGCAACTTTCTGCCCTCTGCGGATTCGCAAAGTAAGTTCTCTGATAGAGCTTTCATATCCAATTTTTAAATGGTCTGCTTCCAAAACATTCTTTGATCCTAATGTAAGCGGCTCTAATTTTTCTTTAAAAATACAGGCATCTTCTTTATCTGGTCTTTCTACCTTTTGCATACGCTCTAACACCTTTTTCTTAGACCGTGCCATAGAAGCCTTTTTGGGTTTGTGCTTAAACTTCTCAATTAACTCATTTAATCTTGAAATTTCTTTTTGCTGTGCATCATATTTTTTCTGCTGTAACGCTCTTTGCTTTTCTTTCTGTCTTTTATATTCCGTATAATTGCCGACATAACGTGTCAGCTTCCCGTCAGAAAGCTCATAAATAATTTCAGCGACCTGATCAATGAAAAACCGATCGTGCGATACCATAATTACCGCTTTTTCATAAGTGGCAAGATATTCTTCCAACCATTGTACCGATGCGATATCCAGATGATTCGTCGGTTCATCTAATAATAAAATATCCGGCTTTGTTAACAGAAGCTTAACGAAAGCCAGCTTCGTTTGCTCCCCACCGGAAAACTGACCGATTTTCTTCTGTTTTTCTTCTTTTTGAAATCCAAATCCGGTAAAAATGCGGTCATATTCTTTTTCAAAATAATATCGTTCCTTTGAAAAAACATCTTCCTCTCCAACAAGAGACAGGATTTCTTCCTCTACCGTTCTTTCCAGATTCTGAAAACTTTGCTGATGTAAAAATCCAATAGAAAGTTCCTTATCCATCTGGATTCCTTTTACAAAGCGTTTATCATCTCTGTCCAGAGATAATTCACCGCCAAGTAGTCGTAAAAGTGTAGTTTTTCCGGCACCATTGCGACCTACAACTGCTATCTTTTCCTGTCCTTTTACAGAAAAATCAATATGATCAAGGATTGTCTTTCCTCCAAGAGAAACGGTTCCATTTTCAATCTGATAACGCATGGTTACTCTCCCTTAATTGTCCTGTATACAATATCTCCGCTTTTACCTCCGGACTTACTACACAGACAAATGCCATACATTTCCATCGTTTTATCAACTGCCTTGCACATATCATAAATCGTAAGAAGTGCAATCTGCACACCAGTTAATGCCTCCATCTCGACCCCTGTCTTTCCTGTTGTTTTTGCCTCACAAAAAACTGTAATACTATTATTTTCTTTTTGCAGCTTAAAATCAATCGTTACAGATGTAAGATTTAACAGGTGACATAATGGAATTAATTCGGATGTTTTTTTCGCACCCATAATTCCGGCAATTCGTGCAACTCCTAAAACATCTCCCTTCTTCATATCCTGATTCTTTATCTTATCAAAACACTCTTTACTCATGCGGATAGAGCCTTTTGCAACAGCAACTCTTTTCGTTACTGCTTTCTCGCTCACATCCACCATGACTGCATTTCCATTTTGATCAAAATGCGTGTATTCCATAGCTTTCCTTTCTTTTTCCTCTTTACTATTGGTAAAATCATCTTTATAAAATATTTCTTTATATTTCGTTATAATATTTCGTCGTATATGAATAATTACTTTCCAAAACCACAATTCGGGAAGGTACATACTTCACAATTTAAGCACAAACCACCCTCTCCCAGTTCTGCTAAGTCTCTGGCACTTACTTTATCATCTGCCATAATTCGTGGGAGAACCAAATCAAATATCGTTCTTTTTGCATACATAACGCATCCCGGAAGTCCGACAATCGGAATATTTCCATTATAATAGCTTAATAAGAACATCGCTCCCGGAAGTACCGGTGCCCCGTAAGAAATGATCTCTGCTCCTGTATTTTTTATGGCAAGCGGCGTCTTATCATCCGGATCCACGCTCATACCACCTGTACACAAAACAAGGTCTGCTCCTTTTTCAATAAAAGAAAGAATCGCATTCGTAATCTTTTCGTGATCATCGTTACAAATGACCTGACCGATTACCTCCACATCGTATTCCGCAAGTTTTTCCTTTATTACAGGGGTAAATGTATCTTCGATTCTATGATAATATACTTCATTACCTGTTGTGACAATACCCACCTTTTTATGTACAAATGGTTTAAGTTCAAGAATTGGCTTTCCCTCACAGATTGCCTTTGCCTGCTCCATTTTTTCTTTTTCAATGACAAGGGGAATAATTCTTGTTCCTGCGAGCTTGTCTCCTTTTTTCACTGCAAAATTTCCATGACGGGATGCGATCATCAATTCCCCCATCCCATTAACCATTTTCATTTTATTACTGTCTACCTTTAACAGACCATCAACCTCTGCTACTAATTCTATTTTTCCTTCTTTAACCGGAGTTGGATACATATATTCTCCCTGGCACATTTCCCGAAGAATTTCTGCTGCTTCATTTTCG
Source organism: uncultured Anaerobutyricum sp. (assembly GCA_934317185.1). Taxonomy (GTDB): domain Bacteria; phylum Bacillota; class Clostridia; order Lachnospirales; family Lachnospiraceae; genus Anaerobutyricum. The sequence goes on from CAKREJ010000104.1 coordinate 5,139, forward strand.
TGAAGTCTGGTTTCTCCTTTTTCCCAGATATATACATTATCCTTTCCAACACTCAGTAATACGGGAATATCTTCTTCTGTAATCACATGTCCTTTACGAAAAACCGCATCCTTTGTAACTCCTTTTATAATCTGTGTAATATCGTGACACAATACCTGTCCTACTGCATCTTCTGTTTTCATTAACTTCATAATTTTTACCTCTTTTATTTTTATATCAACAAATTTTCTCTAAATTTAATATTTTGTTTTTTATTATTTTGTCTTACACAATATTTCTAGTTAAATACTTTGCATCTACTTATCACAGCTTCATAAATATTATTCCCGGATAACATCCTCAATCAGCATATCAAATGTACCACCACAGGCCATCCCAACACGTGCTGCCACATCTGCATCCATTACAAAATGGAATAAAAATGCCCCGCCGCTGCCAATCATTTCGTGTCCCTTTTCGATAACCTTACTCTCTGCTAAACCTCCTCCGACACTTCCCAGAATGGATTTATCTTCAAAAATTAACATTTT
>CAKREJ010000105.1 GCA_934317185.1 uncultured Anaerobutyricum sp.
GAAAAATCAACCATTCCAAAGAATAATGAAATGATATATCCTGCAATAATTCCAATTAATATGGATGCCAGTTTCCATATTCCCTTTCCGTAATGATTCAATGCGGTTACAATACAGAGTGTAATAATTGCTACAAGCCAGTTCTGCCAGGAACCATAGCTTTTATTACTTGTGCCGCCGGCCATGTAATTAATCGCTGTTGGATACAAAGAAAGCCCAATAGCAAATACAACGGTACCGGTAATTAATGGTGGAAAAAACTTACGAATCTGTTTGATAAAAATACCAACGATAACCGCTACGATACCACCGACAATCTGTGCCCCCAGAATTGTTGCAATATCAAAGGTTCCTGCAATTGCCTGCATTGTTGGCACATAGGCAAAACTGATGCCCATAATAACCGGAAGTCCGGAACCAATCGAAACCTTTCCCGTTCTAAGGAGCGGGAGTACCTGAATAAGTGTTGTGATTGCTGACATCGTAAGGGCTGCCTGAATTAAAATAACCGAATCCTGTTCGGATAATCCGGCTACACCAGCTACGATAATTGCCGGTGTAACACATCCTACAATCATGGCCACCACATGTTGCAGGGCAAGCGGAAGAGTTTCACCAACCGATGTCTTTCCATCCACTTTGAATAGTTCTTCTGACATGTTGTTCGTCATTCTGCTCATTTACCTCCTAATGATTTTCTATTATTTTGCTTTTAATATATTGCTCACAGATTGTTTTGTTATTTTAGATAGAAGTATAAATTAAAAAAGTGTCTTATTTATTATAAAACTATGTTCTAACTATGCAATCTTTCTGCTGTATACCTGCATAAATAATAGAAAAATTAATATTATACTGCATTATCTTAACATTTTCTGTCGAAAAATGCAATTCTTAATCATTAGAAGTGTATATTATATTATAAAAAATACGTTTTTTAATCTGATATAAATTCTCTTACATTCTTACATTGCATGAGACCACTCATTATACATGCTCCTGCTGCTCCTGCTGCTCGGACGGAATTAATATTTCGAGACGAGATTCCTCCAATTGCATAAACTGGAATATGAACTTTTTCACAGATTTCTTTTAAAAAAGTAATACCTCTTCCTGGTAATCCTTTTTTACAGTCTGTGAGGAAAATATGTCCGGCGGTAATGTAAGTACATCCTAAATCTTGTGCTTCTTGTGCCTCTTCTAGAGAATGGCAGGATACCCCAATTATTTGAAAATGTGCTTTTTCCTGTGTAGTCATTTTTCGAAGCAATGGTAACGGCATATGAATTGCCGTTGCGTGAAGTGTAATTGCTGTATTAGTAAAACTATGTAGAATACACAGTGTCCCATGTTTCTGACAGATTTGCATTACCTGTCTGGCTAATTGTTCATATTCTTTTTCAGAAAGATCCTTCTCCCTTAATACAATAGCTTTCGGATGTGCACTGGCAATCCTCTCTATTTGGTCTAAAAAGTTATTATTGCAAAGCTTCCTGTTTGTGATACATATAATATCAGACATAGAGGTAATCATTTAAGACCGGCTGCAGACCTTCATCTGAAATATCTTCATACATTTTCTGAAAACTTCTTTCGTCATTAATTTCAAACTGTTCATCACCCTGCTCGCCGTCTTCCTCCTTTCCGGTGTATTTACTTTCATGGTCCCCGATTCCGGTAGAAACACCGGCAGATACCTTTGTTGCTGCAATCTTTACAATACCGTTTCTAAATGTTTCACTTTCTCTTGAAGATACAGTAATTCCCACAAAAGGAAGGAAAATACGATAAGCACATAAAACCTGACAAAGCTGCTTTTCTCCTACATCTAACGGATTAATCTTATCATTATTGATGATCGGACGAAGTCGTGGGCAGGAAAGAGAAAGTTCTGCCTGAGGATATTTTCTCTGCAGATAATAAACATGAAGAGCACTTGCCAGGGCATCTTTTCTAAAATCAGACAAACCAAGAAGAGCAGAAAATCCGGCACCACGCATACCTCCCATAAGTGCTCGTTCCTGTGCTTCAAAACGATATGGCCATACTCTCTTATGCCCCATTAAATGTAAGGTTTCATATTTATCGGAATCGTAGGTTTCCTGAAAAACAGTAACATAATCTGCTCCACATTCATGTAGATAACGATATTCATCTGTATTTACCGGATAAATTTCAAGACCGACCATACGGAAATATTTGCTGGCGAGTTTACAGGCTTCGCCGATATATTTTACATCACTTTTTGCTCTGCTTTCTCCGGTAAGGATCAGAATTTCTTCCATGCCGGAATCAGCAATTACTTTCATCTCGTGAGCAATCTGCTCCATATTAAGCTGCATTCTGTTGATATGATTATAGCAGTTAAAGCCACAATAGACACAATAATTCTCGCAATAGTTTGCAATATAAAGTGGGGTAAAAAGATATACGGTATTTCCAAAATGTTTACTTGTTTCTATCTTAGCTTTTTGTGCCATCTGTTCTAAAAATGGTGCGGCAGCCGGGGATAATAAAGCTTTAAAATCTTCAATCGAACAAGTTTCATGTTCTAACGCTGCTTTTACATCTTTTGCTGTATATTTTTCATAATCATAGGAATTCATCTGCTCCATGACTCTATCCATGACATCAGATGTGATTTGTTCCATTCCTTCCATATATTCCATATGATTCTTTCTGGAAGAAGGGTCTGTTTCCAGCCGATGTTTTTTCTCTAATGCTTCCTTAGATAAGTATTCTGAATCAATTAAAAACTGGTTTTCCATTGTAGTACCTCTTTTCCGGCTATGCTTTTAATGTAAAAATCCTGTCAGTGGGTCAGATGCAGAAGCACCTCTTGTAAGTACACGACCAAGACCGGATAAATATGCCTTTCTTCCAGCTTCAATTGCCTGTCGAAAAGCGGCAGCCATCATAGGAAGGTCACCAGCAGTCGCTAAAGCGGTATTTGCCATAATTGCTGCTGCTCCCATTTCCATTGCCTCACATGCCTGTGACGGCTTACCGATTCCTGCATCTACGATAATTGGAAGATCAATCTCATCAATTAAAATCTGGATAAATTCTCTGGTCGCTAAACCCTTATTAGAACCAATCGGAGATGCGAGAGGCATAACACAGGCAGCTCCTGCATTTACAAGGTCTCTGGCAACGTTTAGATCAGGGTACATATATGGCATAACAACAAACCCCTCTTTTGCAAGAAGTTCCGTTGCCTTAATCGTTTCCTGATTATCAGGAAGAAGGTATTTACTGTCACGCATGATTTCTACTTTTACAAAATTACCGCAGCCAAGCTCTCTTGCTAAACGTGCGATTCGAACTGCCTCCTGTGCATTCCTTGCTCCGGAAGTATTTGGTAAAAGTGTAACATCCTTTGGAATATAATCTAAAATATTTTCATGTTCTTTTGTATTTGCTCTTCGGACTGCTAACGTAATAATCTGTGCTCCGGCATCTCTTACTGCTGCTTCAATCAGTTTCATGGAATACTTTCCGGAACCGAGAATAAAACGAGAATCAAATTCGTGACCTCCAATAATTAACTTATCTTCTGTCTGCATAATAAAACATCCTTCTTTCTAAAATAGTTTATGACTATTCAAAACCAAACTATATTCATAAGTTGATTCTATATAGTGCATCTGTTTTCTGTAGTTTACAAAAGTTATTAACATCCACCGCCCATAAAGCTGACGATTTCAACCTCATCTCCGTCTTTAAGAATAGTTTTGTCATACTGTTCTTTTGGAATAATTGTAAGGTTATATTCCACAACAATATGATTTACATTATAATTCTCTGCTGCAAGATACTCTGCAACTGAAATGCCTGCTTTATCACAGTTTTGTCCATTAATTTGTACCACGCCTTCACCTCCTGTAACATAAAAAACGGGAAGTACCGATTCGGTAACTTCCCGTAAAAATATACAAAAACACATATGCTTCCCTACGTTGGCATTATCCAAATCAGGTTAATGGGTCGAAGGTCATACCTTCCTCTCAGCCTGTATTACAAGCTCCCCTTTTGTTCAATTGTATTTATAATACGCTTATTGTAACAAAAATGCAAGACAAAAATACTATTTCATTACAATTAGTTCATAATTTCTACTTCCAAGATGAATCTTTTCTGCATGTTCCAGACAGGTTTTGTATTCAGACTCTGGAGTAGTATTTTCAAAATGATCATGATGATCACAGAACCCTTCCTTATGCATATTTTCAAAAAGCTGGCTGTTTGGAAGTGGCTGCATCTTTAAGCAGGCATCTACGCAGGCTTGATCTAGTGCCAATGGATCAAAAGATGCGAACATTCCGATATTCGGAAGAATTGGTGCATCATTCTCTGCATGACAGTCACAGTTTGGAGATACATCAACAACAAGTGAAATATGGAAGTTCGGTCTTCCATCAATTACTGCTTTTGTGTATTCTGCCATTCTGCAATTTAAATCTTTTGTTGCCGCCCAGTTCTCAAATTCAATTGCATCAAAGTTACATGCACCGATACATCTTCCGCATCCTACACAATTCATTCCATCGATATGCATCTTCTTTGTCTCTTCATCAAATACAAGACCATTATTCGCACATTCTCTCATACAGCGACGACATCCACGACATAATTCTTCATGAATCGTTGGCTGACCATTCGTATGCTGTTCTTTTTTTCCTGCACGAGAACCACAACCCATACCGATATTTTTAATTGCTCCACCAAATCCGGTAGTCTCATGCCCCTTAAAGTGACTTAAACTGATAAAAATGTCTGCATCCATGATTGCTCGTCCAATCTTGGCACTTTCTATGTATTCACCACCCTCAACAGGAACCTCAATATCATCAGTTCCTTTTAAACCGTCAGCAATTAAAATAGGACATCCAACTGTCATTGCTGTAAAGCCATTCTCCCAGGCACACTGCAAATGTTCCAATGCATTCTTGCGACTTCCCGGATATAAAGTATTACAATCTGTTAAAAATGGCTTTCCACCTAATTCTTTTACTACATCAGCAACCGCTTTGGCATAGTTTGGACGCAAAAAACTTATGTTTCCAAGCTCTCCAAAATGCATTTTAATGGCTACAAATTTATTTTCCATATCAATTTCTGAGATTCCGGCTTTTTTCAGAAGTCTCTTTAGTTTCATTGGAAGACCCTCGCCTAACTTTGCCCGAAAGTCGGTAAAATAAACTTTTGATTTGTCCATATTTATGATCCCTTTCTAAATTTAAAATGAAATATTTTATCATTATACATTACAAATATACTTTATCTCTTTTTTGATATGATTTCAATAAAAATATTTATTGTTTAAAAATGGAAAGATACCTTTTTGTAAATTTATCGTTTGTATATGTTGTGTTATCTTACTTTATTTTCACTCAATTTTTTGTAGATTTCTTTTTCTACTTCTGACAACGAAATATTTTTTCCCTTCGCAATTCTTGCCATATCCTCATATTCCGGTTTTTCCTTTACAATACCGTATCCTGAAGCAATTTTTACATGAACGGTTCCATAAATTGTTTCTACTTCTTTGAGTTCTCTTTTTAAACCATAACGTTTACAGCTATATTCACGAACTCCCAGTGTCGTTGTATGTTTTAAAATAAGCGTAAGAAACTTCTCTCGGTCCTCTTTGGCACACATACAGGT
>CAKREJ010000106.1 GCA_934317185.1 uncultured Anaerobutyricum sp.
TGTAAAAGGGTGTAGGACTGTATGATTCTTGAAAAAACTCTTTCTGTGTAAGAACGGTTAATCTGTTCTAAAGAAAGGTTGGTACTTATAATAGTAGACTTTTTGTTGAGAATTCTTTCATTAATACATAAAAAAAGCTGGGAATTAATAAAAGAATTATTAAGTTCTGTGCCAAGATCATCAATGATGAGAAGGTCACAATGAAGGAAGGCGGGCAAAGTCTGTGCATTGTCTGTGCCACGGCGGAAAGTGTAATCTGCCAACTGGTCAAAAAACTGATAGGCAGTCAGATAAATAACACTTTTTCCTCTTGTTAAAAGCTCTCCTGCAATACAATTGGAAAGAAACGTCTTACCGACTCCGGCATTTCCGTAGATCAAAAGATTCTGTCCGGGATGAAAATCAAAATTCTCAATAAAAGAGCGGCTTGCCGACAGAACATTTTCTATATTTTCACGGGGAGAAAGCTTCTCCTTTCCGGTTCTTTGCGAAGAGTAGTAATCTGTACGAAAGGTATAAAAGCTCTCGTTACTGACAGAATCTTCAATATTAGACTGGCTGTAAAGAAGCTGGCGAAGCTTCTGCTGGAAGCAGGAACACTTTTTGTCGCCGATATAGCCGGTATCCTTGCACTCCGGACAGTCATAGATCGGATCAAGATAATCGGCAGGAAAGTTATGGATTGCAAGTAAATTAATCTTCTCCATAGAAAGATTATAAATAGTCTGCTGCAAAGCTTTCTTTGCATCGGCATCCGATATCTTTTTAAAAAGCATCTCTTTTGCCTTTGTTACTGAAACATGAGCAATCTCCTCATCAATCTGACGGATTTCTGGAATCAGAGCATAAATACGCTCCTTACGCTCCTGTTCCGCCATATAATTACGACGGCGTGTTGCATCATATTCATTCATAATATCCTGATATTGTCTCGTAGAAATGCTCATATTTACCTCCTGGTCTTATCAAGAAGACGAGCTTCTAAGTCACCATAATCATAGGTTCTTTGCTCAAAATTATGGAACTGATTTGAGGATGGATTTTTTTTTGCAGCGTTAGTGGAAGTACCCTTTCCGGACTGCCCCTGTGCATAGCCGGCAGAAGTACCTGAAACAGCCTGAGCAGATTTAGCGGCGGAACGATGTTTATCATCAAGATGCTTAATATCGGCAGTGTTTCGAACCCCAAGACGCTTCCAGTCCTCAAGAATCTTATTCGCATAAGGAAAACTTGCCTGATGTATTGCCAGAAGAGTCCGGCTGCAGGCCTCAATAATAATATCTGTACCAAGACCAAGAGAATTCCACCGTTTTATGTAGTCAAGCTCCGCAGAACCCGGATCTCGGTTTGAAATGCCAAATGCCTTCATAATAGGGAAAACATTCTGAGCATACATAGTGCTCTGTTCCTTTGCCTCCTGCACGGAAGTAATTCCCTGCTGATACCAGTTAATGGCGACACTTTCGATGTAACGGACACTCTTCTTTCCACGGGTAACACAGTATTCAATCAAATATTCCATTAAATCCGAAGAAAAACGAAGCTGGTCTTTGATATAGCAAAAACTGTTCAGTTCAGTTGTGGAAAATGGTCTTCCAATATAAGTTTCTGCCATATAGATAGTCCGTTCAAGATCCGTATCCTTCATAGAACTCTCTACTTCCGTAGGACTAAGAGAAGTCTTTTCCGGTACAACAGTGACTGTCGGTGAAGCGGTAGCTATAGTACCTGCCCCGGAAACCTTATCAGTGTCAGACGGAGAAACCGGTGCATCTTTCGTCTGTTCGGTAACCGAAACTTCCTTTTTGGCAGCAGCCGAAGAAACTTGCCCGATTTGTAAAACACCAGCCTTTTCCCAATAGGAAAGAGCACGTAAAACATCCTTCCGTGTCAGTTCCAGATGGTCAGCAAGATGGTCTACATCAATCGGCAGTCCCATACCCTGCAAACGAAGAATCAAAAGATAAATCTTAACATATTCTCCATCCGCCTTTATCATATACTCATCAATAAATTTGTTTGGCAGAACAGTAACTTCATTCTGAACATTGTAAAGTAAAGTAATCTTATCGCTCATTATACCCCTTATTTCTATCATCTGTAATTTGTTGGTTGTTGTCTGATGTTTCTTCTAATTTCGTAATATAGAATAGCACACCCTTAAAAAAAAATACAGTTTTGAATCTGGGGATAATGTGGATAGAAGTGGGGATAACTTCTGTATAAAACCTTAACAGAGAATGGGGATAGTTTTGTGGATAATGTGGATAACTTTGTGGATAGGTGGGTAAAACCCGATATTTTGGGGAGAAAACTGGTCCAAAAGGGTGATAAGTTCCAAGATATAGGTGTGAACTCATGGAAATACAATGTGGACAAAATGTAAATAACATGTAAACAACTTGGGGAGAACCTTAAAAACCCCGAAAAAAGTTTTTTAAAATTGTGGATAATGTGGATAACTTTTTGGGAGCTGAGTGTGGTTATTGGAGCAAAATCGGTAGAAATTTGACGGTATATCAGATGTGAGATGATTCCCACCTCTGTAGGTGGCGAGCAATAAAGCGTTAAAAACCAGAAAAATAAAAACACCATACTCTCTGTTTTGTGACCTTGTAGCAAAGATTTAACCTGTTGCGACTAAAGGCACAAAAAGGGAGTATGGTGTTTTGGTGTTGCATATTTTTTAATTCTTTAGAAGTTCTTCTCCGATTTCTACGACATTTCCGGCACCCATCGTAATCAGGAGGTCATGTCCTTTTACATGAGATTTTACGAAGTCTTCGATTTCTGCAAAGCTTGGGAAATAATGTACGTCCTGTCCATCCTCCTGTAAAAGCTTCATGACATCCTTAGAAGAAACTTCTCCGGTATCTACTTCTCTTGCAGCGTAAATATCAGCTAAAATCACATGGTCAGCCTGCTCTAAAGCCTTTGCAAACTCAGGAAGAAATGCCTTCGTACGAGTGTATGTATGAGGCTGGAAGATAACCCAGAGCTCATCATGTGGATAATCCTTTGCTGCGGATAAAGTAGCACGGATTTCTGTTGGATGATGTGCGTAATCATCAATGACAGTTACATCACCAAGAGAACCCTTGTATTCAAAACGACGATGTGTTCCACCAAAGGACAAAAGACCTTTGCGGATGGTATCTAAAGGAAGACCGATCGCTTCTGTACATGCAATGGCAGCTAAAGAGTTCATAACATTGTGGCGGCCTTTTACTTTTAAGGCGATACGTCCCTTTTCCTGTCCGTGTGCAACAAGATTATAGGAAGCATTTCCCTCTTTATCAAATGTAATATCTGTTGCAGTGTAATCATTGTCCGGATTCAATCCAAAAGTAACATGCTTTTGCTCAAGACCATTTAAGATAAAGTCTGTGTGATCCATGTCGCCGTTGATGATGATCAGACCATCTTTTGCAGTCTGGGAAGCAAATTTATGGAAGGAATGCTTAATATCTTCAATATCCTTAAAGAAATCCATATGGTCCTCTTCTACATTTAAGATAATAGAATATAATGGATAAAATTCAAGGAAACTGTTTGTGTATTCACATGCTTCCGTAAGGAACAAGTCAGAATGTCCGACACGGATATTTCCTCCAATACGGTCTAACATACCACCGACGCTGACAGTAGGGTCGGTGTCTGCCTGAAGAAGAATATGAGTGAGCATAGAAGTTGTTGTTGTCTTTCCGTGTGTTCCGGCAACAGCGATAGACTTCGCAAAGTTAGCCATAATCTGCCCGAGAAGAGCTGCACGGCTCATCATAGGGATTCCCTTATTCTTTGCAGCAGCAAATTCTTCGTTAGATTCGTGGATGGCAGCGGTATAGACAACAAGATCAATGTCGTCAGTAATGTTTGCTGCTTTTTGTCCGATAACAACCTTTGCACCGGTTTCTTCAAGGTGCTTTGTCATATCGGAAGCCTGCATATCAGAACCGGTAATTGTGAAATGTCTGTTTAATAAAATCTCAGCAAGACCGCTCATGCTGATACCACCGATGCCGATAAAATGAACATGAATCGGCTTTTGAAAATCAATTGTATACATATTTACCTCCAGTGCCACAAAATGTACATCAGAAAATCCGGTAAAAAATCCGGTAAAATGGTATATAGAATCCCGTGAGTACATATAATTAAATATGGCGAAAAAAATCAATATAATTAGTAAAAAGTCGTTTATAGTATATCGCACAGATAAACGAGATTCAAGAAAGAATTCCATTACAAAATTACGATATTATATTGCAATGGAGGTTAAAAGTTATCGGCACATGAGAGAATAATGGGAAAAGTGCCAAAAACGGCGGTGAATAGGGCATTTTATAGTATAAACCCCTATTGTTTTCGTGGGATTTTTACATTAAGTGTAAAAAATGTCCAAAAAAATAATACAAATTAGATAAAAAAATAAAAAATATATTTTATATTTTGTGCTAAACTACTTTCCATTTGGGAATTTCAGTGCTATAATAAGTATTATGTGACAAAGGGGTGATTATTATGATAAAAAAAGAAATGATAGCAATGCTCTTAGCTGGTGGACAAGGAAGCCGTCTTGGCGTACTAACCTCTAAATTAGCAAAACCGGCAGTAGCATTCGGCGGAAAGTACAAAATCATCGACTTTCCATTAAGTAACTGTATTAATTCTGGAATCGACACAGTAGGTGTTCTTACCCAGTATCAGCCATTAAGACTGAACCAGCATATCGGTATCGGTATTCCGTGGGATTTGGATCGTAATATAGGTGGTGTATCTATTCTTCCTCCATACGAGAAGAGTCAGAACACTGACTGGTACACAGGAACAGCGAATGCGATTTATCAGAACATGGAATTTATGGAGTATTATCATCCGGATTATGTAATTATTCTTGGTGGAGATCATATTTATAAGATGGATTATGAACTGATGCTTGAATTCCATAAGAAGAATAACGCACAGATCACACTTGCTACATATGAAGTACCGTGGGAAGATGCCAGCCGTTTTGGTCTTGTTATCACAGACGAGAATAATCAGATTCTTGAATTTGAGGAGAAACCGGCCAACCCAAGAAGTAATAAAGCATCTATGGGTATTTACATATTTAACTGGGAAGTATTAAAGGAAGCTCTGGAAACTTTATCTGAACAGCCTGGATGTGACTTTGGTATGCATGTAATTCCTTACTGCCATAAGCGTGGCGATAAGATTATGGCTTACAACTATCAGGGTTACTGGAAAGACGTAGGAACACTTTCTGCATACTGGGAAGCCAACATGGAATTAATTGATATTATACCTGAATTCAATCTTTACGAAGAATTCTGGAGAATATATACAAAGACAGATGTTATTCCACCACAGTATTTCTCAGCAGACTCTAAAGTGAAGGCATGTATTGTCGGAGATGGAACAGAAGTCTATGGAGATATTTCCAATTCTGTAATCGGAGCTGGTGTTGTTATCGAGGAAGGTGCTGTAGTTACGAACTCTATTATTATGAATAATACCGTGATCAAGAAGGGTGCTAAGATAGAGAAGTCTATCATCGCAGAGAGAGTAGAAGTTGGAGAGAACACAGAGCTTGGTGTATTCGAAGAAGCAGAGAATAAGTATAAACCGAATGTTTACAG
>CAKREJ010000107.1 GCA_934317185.1 uncultured Anaerobutyricum sp.
TTCTAAGACTGTACTGTCATAACAGCCTGCTGTCTCCAGTTTGATATGCAGCAGGGTCTTATATTAATAATTTTCTATTTTAAAATCCATACTTTTTCATGTTAATTTTATATGATGTACTCTCGGAGTCTTTCTTGCACTTGATTTTGTGGCTGATTTTTCGCCAGTCGCACCCGAATTTCATCAACGTACGCACTGCGTACACCTCAAAAATTTGGGCACAACTGACAAAAAATCTTCTCACAAAATCAAGCACAAAAAGATTCCGAGAGTACACACGAGGGCAAAGGAGGAAAGAGATTGAATGCAAAGCAATTGGGCAGACGACTGCTTCAGATTGTTATTGTACTAATTGGGATTAGTTTTTGTACGTTTATTCTTACATATCTTGCACCAGGTGATCCGGTAAGAACAAGATATGCCGTGAGCGGTATGATTCCATCGGAAAAAGAATTAAACGAGGAAAGGGAAAAACTAGGATTAAATGATCCGATTTTAGTACAATATGGGAGGTGGTTTAGTAAAGTTCTTCATGGAGATTTCGGAACTTCTTATTCGAATGGAAAGCCAGTAGCGGAGCTTTTATCAGAAAGATTACTTCCGACATTAAAACTGGCATTTGCGGCATTGCTTCTTATGCTGCTATTTGCGATTCCGCTTGGGATGTTATCAGCAGTTTATAAAAATTCATGGATTGATTATCTGGTCAGGGGAATTACTTTTCTTGGGGTGTCGATTCCTAACTTTTGGGTTGGATTAATACTTTTATATGTAGTCGCACTAAAGTTTAGTTTACTTCCTGTTATTTCAACAGGAGAAGGATTTGAAAAGATTATTTTGCCGGCAGTGACCTTAGCTTTTGCAATGATGGGGAAATATACAAGGCAGGTAAGAACAGCAGTTTTAGAAGAGCTGAATCAAGATTATGTTACTGGAGCAAGAGCAAGAGGGATGACAGAAACAGAAGTGCTCTGGAAGCAGGTATTTCCAAATGCATTATTACCATTGATTACCCTGCTTGGATTATCTCTTGGTAATTTATTAGGAGGTACGGCAGTGGTAGAAGTTATTTTCACCTACCCTGGTCTTGGAAATCTGGCAGTACAGGCAATTAGTTCTTATGATTATTCACTGATTCAGGGATATGTACTCTGGGTAGCATTAATTTATATGGTAATTAATTTACTTGTAGATATCTCTTATACTTTTGTGGATCCAAGAATACGAAGAAGTGAGAAAGGGTGAACGTAATGCATAAGGTATTAGATTTTATAAAAAAGAATAAACAGTTTTCCTTTTTCTTATTGCTAGTCATATTGCTTGCTCTTATTACTGTTTTTGCACCGGTAATTGCACCACAGGATCCTTATGCTTCTGATTTAAAGAATGCATTACAGCCACCAAGTGATGAACATTGGTTTGGAACAGATAAATTAGGAAGGGATATATTTTCCAGAGTGATTTATGCTTCAAGAAGTTCACTCCCGGCAACGTTAATACTAGTTGTACTTATTTTTGCGATAGGAACTTTACTTGGAACGTTAGCAGGTTATTTTGGTGGATGGATTGATGCGGTTATTATGAGAATATCCGATATGATGATTTCATTCCCCGGTATGGTTCTTGCCATTGCAGTTGCAGGTATTATGGGAGCTAGTGTAAAGAATGCGGTGATTGCAGTTGCTGTAGTAAGCTGGCCTAAATATGCAAGACTTGCCAGAAGTCTTGTCATGAAGATACGTCATGAAGATTACATATATGCAGCGATCGTAACTGGTTCGAAAACAAGCTACATTTTAAGAAAGTATATGCTGCCGAATATTATTCCAACATTAGTAATTACGGCCGCCACAGATATTGGTGGTATGATGCTGGAACTTGCCGGTTTATCCTTCTTAGGATTTGGAGCGAAAGCTCCGACAGCAGAATGGGGACTTATGCTCAATGAAGGAAGAACCTATATGCAAAATGCACCGTGGATGATGATTTATCCGGGTCTGGCAATCGTTATCGTTGTCGTAGTATTTAATCTTTTAGGTGACAGTTTAAGAGATGTACTTGATGTAAGAGAGGAATAAAGGATTATATAAATAACTGTATGGATTTCTATATGTTTTCATTGCAAATGATACAATGCATTTTGTGGTCTGTATAGAAATCAACAGTTATGTATAATAAATAACAAAGAAAGGATAAGTTTATGAAGAAGATGAAAAGATTTTTAGGAATCATGACTGCTATGATCATGGCAGTTACCATGCTTGCCGGTTGTGGTGGAAGCAGTAAAGGAAGTGGTGACAGTGCAGAGGGAAACACGTTAAAGTTTGGATGTTTTTCTTACTCAGAATCTTTAGACCCGGCAAATATGATCAATGCTGCCTGGTGTAACAGCCGTTATGGTGTAGGAGAATGTCTCTTTAAGTATAAAGATGATTTAAGTGTAGAGAATACGATTTGTGATGAATATTCTACAGAAGATAACAAGACATGGGTATTCCATATCCGTGATGGTGTAAAGTTCTCTAATGGAAATGATGTAACTCCTTCTGCGATCAAAGCTTGCTGGGATGTTCTTTATGCTAATAAAACAGGTTCCTCTAATCCATCTAAATTTATGGATTATGAATCTATTACAGCAGATGATGAAGCACGTACATTAACAATTGTTTTAAAACAGGCAAAGGCTGACCTTAGAAAGGATCTTGCATATCCGGTATTCGTTATTCTTGACGTAAGTGGAGATTATGATCTTGCGGAGAATCCAATCGGTACAGGTCCTTATGCATTAACAAGCTTTGATTCTAAGACAAAAGCAACTCTTGTAAAGAATAAATATTACTGGAATGGTGAAGTCCCTTATGATAATGTAGAGATTGATTTCTTAAGTGAAGATAATAAAGCAATGGCACTCCAGAACGGTGATGTAAATCTTGTAGAAAATATTACTTCTGCATCTGATCTTGAAACTCTGAAAAAAGATGATAACTTTAATGTATCTATCGGACAGGGTGTTCGTTGTGGATTTGCATATATCAATGAAAAAGGTATTTTAAAAGATGATGCATTAAGACAGGCATTACAGATGGCATTAGATCATAAGACCATGTGCGAAGTTACAGTTGGCGGCTTATATACAGAGGGAATTTCTGTACTTCCTTCCAGTTTGGCTTATGGATATGATAATTTAAAGAATCCATATGAGTTTAATACGGATAAAGCCAAGAAACTTTTAGATGATGCAGGTTATAAAGATACAGATGGAGATGGAATCCGCGAGATGAATGGAAAGAATATCTCACTTAGATATATCACATATGAGAGCAGAAGACTTTCTGACTTTGCACAGGCAATTCAGACACAGCTTAAAGATCTCGGAATTGATGTAAAGATTGATTCCATGAATGCGGATAAAGAGTGGAACCTGATGGTTGCGGGAGAGTATGATCTTTGTGATTCTAACTGGATTACAGTTGGTAATGGTGACCCTACAGAATATCTTGCAAACTGGTATGGTAAATCAGATGCAAACTTCTGCAATTACAAAAATGACAAATTTGATAAATTATATGAGCAGTTAGAAACAGAATTTGATGAAGCAAAACGTGCAAAGATTATTGAGCAGTTACAGCAGATTCTGATTGATGATGCAGCAGTGGTTGTTCATGGTTATTATAACAGTTCAATGATCAGTGATAAGACAGTTACAGGAGCAGATATTCACACAGCAGATTATTACTGGCTTACAACAGAAATTGCTCCAGCGAAATAGGAGGATTTTATGCTTAATGTTCAGGATATAACCGTAGCATACAGCCAAAATCCAAGACCGACAATCGAAGGGTTTCATCTTGAGATGAAACCTGGAGAGATCTGTAGCATTGTGGGAGAAAGCGGTAGTGGAAAAACCACAGTAATTCGTTCTATTTTAGGAGTTTTGCCCGGTGGTGGAAAGGTAACAAAGGGAGACATTCTCTTTGAAGGAGAATCGTTGCTTCACTATTCCAAAAAGCAGTGGAGAGATTTAAGAGGAACTCAGATTTCCATGATTTTTCAGAACGCCGGAGCAATGATAAATCCTGTCCGCAAAATTGGAAGCCAGTATGTGGAGTATATCCGTGCACATAAAGACATTTCCAAAAAAGCTGCAGAAGATATGGCCGTTTCGATGTTAGAAAAAATGCGTCTGCCGAATGGAAAGCGTATTATGGATAGCTATTCATTTGAACTTTCCGGCGGTATGTGTCAGAGAGTCGGTATTGCAATGGCTATGACATTTGAACCGAAACTACTTCTTGCAGATGAACCGACAAGTGCACTTGATGTAACAACACAGGCACAGATCGTACGTGAGATGATGGAACTTAGAGATACCTTTGGTACAAGTATTATTATTGTAACACACAATATTGGTGTTGCTGCTTATATGGCAGATAAAATGATTGTAATGAAGGAGGGAAAAGTTGTAGATTCTGGTGACAGAGAAGAAATTTTACATAATCCGAAGTCAGACTATACAAAGAATCTGCTGTTAGCTGTGCCATCTTTAAAGGGGGAGAGATATGTCTAAAGAAGAAAGACCTATTTTAGAAGCAAAACATGTGACAAAGAAGTTCCCTCTGACAAATGGAAAAGAATTGATCGCTAATGATGATATCAGTTTGAAGTTTTATAAAGGACAGACATTAGGAATTGTAGGAGAAAGTGGTTGTGGAAAGTCTACATTTATGCGGATGATGGTACAGCTTGAGAAACCGACATCAGGGGAAATTTTTTTCAAGGGAAAAGATATTACAAAGATGAGGGGAGAAGAGCTAAGAGCGAATCGCAGAAATGTTCAGATGGTTTTTCAAAATCCTGCGACATCCTTTAATCCGAAAATGAAAGTGCGGGATATAATTTGTGAACCACTTATGAATTTCGGTCTGATTAAGAAAAAAGAGAAGGATGCCGTCGCAAGAAAGTATCTGGAAATGGTAGAATTGCCAGGAGACTTTGTTAACCGCTACCCACATAATATGAGTGGTGGGCAGCAGCAGAGGGTAGGTATCGCCAGAGCAATTGCCTTAGAACCGGAAATCATTTTCTGCGATGAATCAACTTCAGCCTTAGATGTTTCTGTACAAAAGACAATCCTTGAGCTTCTTGTAAAGCTGCAAAAAGAAAAACAGATTGCGTTAGGATTTATCTGTCACGATTTAGCAATGATATCAAGCATAGCACATCAAGTAGCAGTAATGTATATGGGAAATATCGTAGAAATCCTTCCGGGAGAAAAGGTTACGGAAGAAGCAATGCATCCTTATACGAAAGCATTGTTACAATCTGTATTTGATATTCATATGGATTTTTCAAAACCAATCGAACCACTCGAAGGAGAAGTAAACGGAGCGACAGGAGAACAAAAAGGCTGTCCATTCCAGAATCGTTGCTCATACTGCATGAAGAAATGTCAGGAAGAAAAGCCCGAATTAAGACAAGTAAACGAAAAACATCAAATAGCCTGTCATTTAAAAAACTCCTGATTTGTTGGAATGACGGACGAAAAATAAAAAGTATCTTATAGCATCTGTGCCAGTAGTCGCTGCATCTTGAA
>CAKREJ010000108.1 GCA_934317185.1 uncultured Anaerobutyricum sp.
TGCCAGATTTCTTCTCTTGAGAGTGAGAAGTTTTCGGCTACGATTCTGGCAATATCCATAAAATGATCATTCATCTGGTCAATATTCGGATACTTGTGGAAGAGATACATCAGTTTCTTGATCCACTCGATTCCCTTATAGTCAAAGGGATCTTTTGATAAGATATCACTTACCTGATAAGGAAGAATCTGCATCCAGATGCTCATACGAGCCAGAAGATGCATTGTAAAATAAATCTGACGGGTAGAGCCATATTCGGCAGTATTAGTATAATGTTCACCGTAATACTGAATATTGTTTATTGTTTCTTTATGTAAAATATCTACTTTGCTATTATTAATATCGTACTTGACACGGATACCATAGCGATGCTTCAGCCATGCGGCATATCCACGACGTTCTGCATGGTATTCAGACCAGTGCTGAAATAGCACAGTTTCAGGATCGTCAAATAACTGTTTGTAGGAAGTTAGATGATTCAGGCGAGCATAATCTTTGTAATCACAGATATGAGTAAGCTCATGGAAGACAAGACGATATACTTCGCAAAGAGGGGAGCGTCTTAAATAAGGTTCTTTAAATATAAGAGTAAATGGTTCATCCATATGCTTTGGATACTTCATGCAGGCAGCGACATGCTTCCAGTTCTTACGAGCGGTTGCCTCATCCAGACTGCGAGAGTCTTCGTTATTAAAACCATACTTCTTCTGACAGGTATACATATCATCTGTCAGTATAATCTGAACGTTTAAATTCTTTATTTTAAAGAACTGAATATATGAATTCATAATTCTGTAAATTGTTTTCTTCATAACACTGCCCCCATAGGACTCTGATAGAGCCTTATTCCCTTTTTATTAATAATCAGTATAGCACAAAAGCTATAGAGCGTCAAAATGTATACAAATATTGAAGTAAAGAGGCTTTTTTTCTACTTTTTTTCGCTTGTTTCAAGGAAAAAAATGAACTATACTAGAGAATTGTGGGATGTTCTAAATATTTCGTATATATTAGATATAGAATAACTCCGAGAGTGCATAAATTTGAAAAGGAGGAAAATAAAGTGGATAAAAATAAAATGGATAAAAAGAAAAAAATTGGATTAGCTGTATGTGGTGTGATTGCCCTGTACGTTGTCATTGCTGTGTTTTTTCAATACCATTATTTTATCGGAACAAAGGTAAATGGTTATTCTTGTGGATTTCGAAGTGTTTCAAAAACAAAAGAATTAATCAGAGAAGACATTAAGTCATACAAGATTGTGATCAAGGAAAGAGATAAAAAGAAGGAAAGTATTTCATCTTCTCAGGTAAAGCTTGCATTCAAAGATGACGGGAAGCTTGAAAATATTAAGGAAAGACAGAAGGGATATGCGTGGATTACAGCATTATTTCAGTCTCAGAACTACAAAGATGCGATTACATTAACAGTAGATGAGGATGCTTTTAATAATACATATAAAAATTTAAATGCATTTAATAAAGATATGGTAATTGCTCCGGTAGATGCATATTCTACATATGATGCGGCATCGAACAGCTACAGTATTGTTCCGGAGGTTTACGGAAATACAGTAAAAAGAAAGCAGTTTAAGCCAATTTTAAAGGAAGCCATCTTAAATATGGAGAAAAGTATCGATATAGAGAAAAAAGATTGTTATAAAAATCCTGTATATAAGAAAGATACAAAGGAAGTTGTTAAGGCAAATAAAACTTTGAATAAGTATGTGCAGGAAACGATTACATATGATTTTGATGACCGAACAGAACAACTGCATGGAAAAGACTTCAGCAAGTGGCTTTATGAAACAGATAAGCATGAGGTAAAGGTTCATAGCGAAATGGCAGCGAAATATATAAAGAAGCTTGCAAAAAAGTATGATACAGTAGGAATAAAAAGACATTTTACATCTATATGTGGTAATGATGTAAGTGTCAGTGGAGGTACTTACGGCTGGAAGATCGATCAGGAAGAGGAAACTAAGAATCTGGTCAAAACAATCAAAAAAGGTAAGTCAGTGAAGATAAAACCAGAATATGCTCACAGAGCAAAGAGCCGTAAAAAGTTTGATATCGGAAATACTTATGTAGAGGTAAGTTTGGGAGAACAGCATATGTGGTTCTATAAAAACGGAAAAACATTAGTTTCCACAGATGTTGTAACAGGAGATATAAGTAAGGGACATGGCACTCCAACGGGTGTTTATTATATTCTTTACAAGACAACAGATTATACATTAACTGGTCAGGGATATGCTTCTCATGTAGATTACTGGCTGCCGTTTATTCAGATAGGTGTAGGAATTCATGATTCTTCATGGCGAGGAAGTTACGGTGGAGGAATTTTCACTTACGATGGTTCTCATGGCTGTGTAAATACACCAAGAAGTGCTGTACAGAAAATCTATAATAATATCGAGTCTACCTACCCGGTTGTAGTGCATTGGTAAATGGCTTCAGATTGTGTAATTTATAAAAAATAAAAAAGTATTCTAAAAAGTATTCTATCATAGCAACTAAATTCACACGTTTAAATTTTTTGCTACGATAGGATACTTTTTTCAGTGGCGTCCCTGTAGAGGTGGGGCTTCTTGCTGTAGGAGGATAAAGCGAATAGAATTATAAATCAGTTAGAAGATTTGCGGTTGTTCGTATTTCTTTTTGCAGACGGTTACTGTGGCGGATTGATTGAATAATATCCTGTTCGGATAGAGTCGTTCTTTTGTTAAGTGCAGCATAGGAGAACGCCATTTCTAAAAGCGTCAGTGGCAGCTCAGGACGCTTTGTGGACTGGTCTGCCGGCTGGTTCTCAGGGGATGATATAGTAATCAGACTTCGTAGTATTTGTTCTGTTTTATCGGCAGAAAAGGTATTGCGTACTTTCGTTTCATATTCAATAGAAGGAATACTTCCGGAAAGAATGGAAAGTGTCAGTTCCACATCAGGCTCTTCAACTGTAATTGGATAAAAACGGCGTGACAGTGCTTTGTCCGGAAGAAGGAACTGATTATATTCTTCTTTTGTTGTAGCTCCGATAATTTTAATATCTCCACGATCAATATAAGGTTTTAACATATTCGAAATATCATTGTTGGAACTTTCGGTAGAGCCGGCACCGACTATGGTGTGAATCTCATCTATAAATAAAATGACATCCGGGTGTGCTTCAAGTTCTCCGGCAAGTTTTTTAATACGGTCTTCCATTTCTCCTACATATTTTGTTCCACTTAAAAGGGACGTTGTTGTTAACTTAAAAATTTTTTTATTTTTAAGAAGATCTGGGACATTCCCTTTTTGAAGCTGGTATGCTAATCCTTCCACAACAGATGTTTTACCGACACCGGCTTCTCCGATTAGAATCGGGGACTTCTTTGGAGAAATTAAAATTAATTCCAGATCAGCAATTTCCGGTTCTCGCCCAATCGCCGGATTCGCATGATAGATTCTGGTAGTCATATTATAGGCATATGTATTTAAAAATTCGCTGTCAACATAAGCATTGTTGAGATTTATAGAAGAAGATAAATCGACATCAGCAGGATTTGAAGAGATTGCTCCAATATTTTTATGGGTAGTAAACCACAGGGTTCTTGCAGCAAGGTAGGCGGCAAAGGAAGAAATATCTTCAGAAGATACTGATTGTAAAAATTGCTGTTCCCAGGCAAAAAATGCAGCGAGGAGAGAAGCTGTATCGTGAGGTGTTACAGATGGGTCTGATTCTAACAAAGAAGCAATGGAATCGAGCCAGTATTCCTTTTCATCGCCAAAAAGAGCCAGAGTATTAATTAGTATTTCAGCCAGAAGGTCTTCGCTAATAAAGTCATATTTTTTATAATCCGGTGCATGCTCTATAATTTTTCTTATGATAAGCTGTTTTTTATCGGATGATTTTATAAGCACAGAGTAAAATGACTTTTGTACTTTTTCGAAGAGAACCGTATTCATGAAACAGGGTTCAAGTGTTAACAAAATCCTGGAATAAGTAGAATAATAGGGTGTTTTTAATGCTTCAAGAAGGGACGTTGTATAAGCAAGCCAGACTTCTTTATTGAAGTTTTTATGTGATTCCAGTTGTTCTTTTAATTGAATACAGTCTGCAAAATATTGATCAAAGGAAGATTTTTCTTCTGGAAATGAGACATTAAATCGTTCACGGACTAAATTGTGGATGTATTCCAGATATAGCTCGTCATCGTGAAAGGCTGAAATGTGAGCAGGGGAAAGAAACATACATTGTATACAAATAGTTTCCGGTGATAAAGGCTGCCCTCCTTCTTCTATGATAGAATAAGCTTTTATTAATGTATTAGTGATAGAATCCACAATAAATTCCTCCTGATTCTTTTTTCATAATTATAAGGCATACATGGAAAAAAGTAAAAAAAATATTTTTTTCTTCGCTTTAAAGCTAAAAAGTGTTGAATAAATAAAAAATTTATGGTAGGATAAGGAAGATTTAATAATAAACAATTATTTTTACAAAAATGAAAGTGAATAAAGGAGTACAGACGATTATGGATATGGATATGAAATTTTTCAGGAAACTGCCGGTACCAAAGGATTTAAAAGAGCAGTTTCCTGCTGACGAGAGAATTGTAAAGATTAAGCAGGAGAGAGATCCTGAAATTCGAAAAATTTTTGAGGGAAAGTCTGATAAATTATTATTGATCATAGGACCATGTTCTGCTGACAGGGAAGATGCGGTTCTTGATTATGTAACGAGATTATCAAAGGTGCAGGAGAAAGTCAAAGATAAGATTATGATTATCCCTAGAATATATACGAATAAGCCTCGTACGACCGGTGGTGGATATAAGGGACTTGTTCATCAGCCGGATCCGGAGAAAAAACCGGATATGTTACAGGGAATCATCGCTGTTCGTGAGCTTCACCAGAGAGCAATTCTTGAGAGTGGACTTACTTGTGCAGATGAGATGCTGTATCCGGAGAATCACCGATATGTTTCTGATTTATTATCTTATGTTGCGATTGGTGCACGTTCAGTAGAAGACCAGCAGCATCGTCTGACTGCAAGTGGTGTAGGTATTCCTGTAGGAATGAAGAATCCGACAGGTGGAGATTTATCGGTTATGATGAACTCTATTACTGCAGCACAGGGACAGCATGTGTTCTTATATCGTGGATGGGAGGTACAGTCACTTGGTAATCCATATGCTCATGCATTGTTAAGAGGATATGTAGATAAACACGGTAAGACATACGCTAACTATCATTATGAAGATTTGAATCAGTTGTTTGAGTTATATCAGGAACATGAATTAAAAAATCCAGGCGTGATCATTGATACAAACCATGCAAATTCTGGTAAGCATTATCTGGAACAGATTCGTATTGCCAAAGAAGTAATGCATAGCTGTAAGCTTTCTAAAGACATCAAGGGACTTGTAAAAGGTCTGATGATAGAAAGTTACATTGAAGACGGTAACCAGCCTGTTGGCGGTGGATGTTATGGTAAGTCCATTACAGATCCATGTCTTGGCTGGGAAAAATCAGAGCGTTTAATTTATGAGATTGCTGATTTATTATAATATATCAGA
>CAKREJ010000109.1 GCA_934317185.1 uncultured Anaerobutyricum sp.
TACTCCTTTCGGTATAAATTGAGTTTTTCTAAAATAACTTACATTCCGTAAGTAATCCCTAAGTCAAGACGATTTCTTGTCTTCACAGTTTACTATTTTCTCACAAAAATCGCTTTTCGTCCATACCTTTTTTTAATTTTCGACAGAATTTTTGATATATCTTTCACAATTCCTTGAAATTTTTGTGTACAAACCAATTTTTGTGTATTTTATGCATCCAAGAACGTCTCCGTGTTTGTGCTACTCGCTTGTTCCTTCACTTTCCATTTCACTACGATGCGTGTTTGAAGCATCTGATTCTGCGGTCGTACCTGTTTGACCTGATGCAGCATTTCCTTCTGTTTGTTTTGCCCTTTCTGCCGCTTTCTCTGCCTTTTGCTTCTGATAAGCTGTTTTAAATATAGCTCTTAACTTTTCAACAGAAGCTTTTTCTGCATGATACCATACCGTTTTACCATTCATATTGGTAATAGTAAAATATTCATCGTATACGATAAGCTTCATTGTATTTCCGTGATGATAAAACGTATACGTCCTGCCCTGCGTTAACTTCTTAGCTGCTTTCTTACCCCATTTTCTCTTTGCACGAGCTTCATTCGACTTTTTCTTGCTCATCTGGTCAATATAAGTTGCTACAGAAGTTGCTACTTCGTTTTCATAACATCTGCCCTTATCATTTATAATTAATGGAGTATCTGCCATGCGATGGAATAATCTTGAATTCGGATAACCATTTTTAAAATGTAAAAAAGCGTCACCGATTGCAGAAGCATTATAAGCGTAATATACATTATTAGGTAAATCAGTGAAAACAATGTAATTTCCACCATATACCATAATTTCATAGATGGCATTATCCTCATCATATAAAATATATTCATAACCCGGACCATATTTTTCATTTACCTCATCCGGCGTATATTTTGTTGTTTTGTCTGCCCTTGAAGCTATAGATGTTGCCAGAGAAAATACTGCTTCTTCTTCCACAAACTCGCTGCCATCCATATTGTCAGCATATCCCACCTCAAGCTTTACAAGATGATCACGAGATATTTTTTCAAGGTAATCACTGGCTCTTTGTTCATCTTCTGTCATATCATTTTCTGCATCTACCTGTGACCTTAATGACTTATTTTCTTTTTTCAGCTTTTTATTTTCTTTTTTCAGTTCTTTATAGTAACTGGAAGAAAGCACCTTTTTTTTAGATGCTTTACATCCCGTAAGAGAAAGTGCTAATACCAGACTTATTATAAGAACTGTACCTGTATTTCTTCTCCTTCTTCTCATAATGCCCTCTAATATTCTTCTTTCCGGACTACTTCGTTCTTATTTTTATAGATAGAATGATCTGAAATATATCCTCTTACACTGGATAATGGATAAATATTACTACGTCGTCCGATGATCGTTCCCGGATTTAAGACACTACCACAACCAATTTCCACATAATCACCAAGTATCGCTCCAATCTTCTTCATATGTGTCTCAATTCTTGTATCATCTAAACGAATTTCTACCAGTTTCTTATCAGACTTTACATTCGATGTAATAGAGCCTGCTCCCATGTGGGATTTATAGCCAAGAATAGAATCTCCTACATAATTGTAATGAGGAACCTGTACTTTATCAAATAAAATAACATTTTTAAGTTCTGTAGAGTTTCCTACCGTTGCTCCCTCTCCTACAATGGCATTTCCACGGATAAATGCACAATGCCGTACTTCTGCCTCCGGACCGATAATTGCCGGACCATTGATATATGCCGTAGGAGCAACGGTAGCTGTTTTTGCTATCCATACATGTTCTTTTACTTCTTCGTATTCATCTTTTGGAAGAAGCATTCCTACTTCCATAATAAAATCATGAATTTTAGGAAGAACTTCCCAGGGATAAGTATTTTCCTCAAATAATACTGCCGCAATCGTTCTGTTAAAATCCTGAAACAATGCTTTATTCTCTAATCTTTTCATGTCTTTTTCCAGCTGTATCCAGCCTCTCCTTTCTATCTCCTATACTATTTTTAATCATTTTGAACAATTACATAATAACAAATGCTCTAAATCAAATCAATCCCATATAAGTAAAAACAACGTTCTCCATTATGCCCTGCGATAAATTATACCGGTGGATTCGTATCTATAAACTCCAGCCTCCAGTTATATCTGTTTGTCTTTTCATCTTTTTCATAATAAAAATATGCTGAAAATTTATTTCCTTTTCTACTTACGCAGCCACGAAATCCTACTTTGCCATGCTCCAGTAAAATTTTAACCATCTCATAAGATACTTTTTTACCGAGAGAAGTGATAAAGCGATCATCCTTCCATATAACAAATTTACAGCCTTTTTTCCAGGCAGAACATCCGAAGGCTCTTGCACTTTCTACTACGGGAGCACCACATTCCGGGCAGATTCCTGCCGGTTCTGTGTGTAGAGGCTCTAAGATGACCGGTCCTCCAAATACTTTATCGTTCTTTATTTTATCAACAGCTTCTATTACAAACCTCTCTATCATTGTAAGGAAATCATCCTTTGTGAACTTTTTTCTCTCAATATCAGATAATGTTTTTTCAAGCCGACCTGTATACTCTAAATCAAAAAGCTCTCTTGCCGGGAAAGTTTCTACTAACATTTTCCCCAAATCTGTACAGATCAGACTTTTTCCTTTTGCCTTAATATAACCGGCATCTTTTAATTTTTTAATTGTTTCTGCTCGTGTTGCCGGCGTTCCGATGCTAAACCCGCTTAAAATTGCCATCATCATCTGTTCTTCTTCTTTTTCTTCGTATTTCTTTCCACAAGTTTCCATAACTTTAAGCAACGTTTTTTCAGTATGTGATTTTGGTGGCTTTCTTTCCACTTCATTGATTTCAGATTTTATTAATGGTAAAACATCACCCTTTTGCACCGGTGGTAAAATAGTTTCTTTCGCATCGATTCCTTCTATCAATTTCCATCCTGGTTCTAACTGTACCTTTCCTTTTGCAATAAATTCACCTGGAATATCTGTTTCCTTCATCTTTATATGAAGCACGGTATCTTCTGCAACTGCAATCGGCATAAATTGTGCCAAAAAACGGTTTTTAACCGCTTCATAAACGACCCTCTCTGATTCGTTTAAACTGCCTGGCTGCATATAGGTTGGAATAATTGCAGAATGGCTTTCTACTTTTTTACTGTCAAAAATACGCTTTGTACTTTTAAACTGTATCATTTCCTCATATGGAGAACCCTTCTTATGTATATTTAATACCTTTGCCGTCTTTTCCTTCAGACTTTCATCAAGAACAACACTTGCCGTTCTCGGATAAGTAATAAACTTTTTTTCATATAACTGCTGTGCGGTTTTTAATACCTTGTCCGATGTCCAGCCTTTATACTTTGAAGTTATATAACCCTGTAATCCGGATAAATTAAAAAGATATGGCGGATATTCATTTTTCTTTGTTACTTTTTTAGAAATAACTTCTCCATTCCTGCCATAAATTTTTTCTTTAATTTCCTTTAATTCTTCTGGATCATCAAACTTCTCATTTCCTTTTACATAATAAATACTATCAATATCTTTCTTTTCTTCTGTCTGAAATATACCTTTTAATTTATAGTATTTCGTTACTTTAAAATTCTCAATTTCTTTGTCCCTGTCATATATGATCTTCAATGTTGGCATTAGTACTCTTCCAATATTTAAGAGACGAATATTTTGTTTGTTTCGATACTTTAAAGTTGCAACAGAAGTAAGATTGATTCCAATAAGCCAGTCTGCGATCTGTCTTCCAAATCCTGCATCCTGTAAAGACTTCATTTCCTCATTTGGCTTTAAATTCTGCAGTCCCCTGTTTACTTCATCTGCTGTCCATTCATTTAATAAGATTCGCTCTACTGGTTTTTGAGGTGAAATATAATTAATAATCTCATCCGCTATAATCTGTCCTTCTCTGTCATCGTCCGTGGCAGAAATAATACCTTCTACATCTTCTCTTTCCATAAGACTTTTTATAATATTCATCTGCTGAACAACACCGCTGTCAGGTTTATCTTTATTCTTTCCATCAGACTTTACCTTATATAAAAACTTTTCCGGAATATAAGGGAACTTTTCAATCCGCCAGCTTCGCATTTCAGGATCATAATCTCTCGCATCATAAAGCTGCAAAAGATGTCCAAATGCCCATGTAATAATATAGTACTGTCCTTCAAAATATCCATTGCGCCGGGAAGAAGCGGTAGCATCTGCAATATTCTTTGCAACAGACGGTTTCTCCGCTATAATTAACTTTTTCATCTGATCCCCTTCTTTCTGGTTCAATTACTAACCACATATTGCAATTGCGTACAAGCATACAACAACGCAAATAACTATAGCATAATTTTTTTATTCTGTGAACCTTTGTAAATTATACTCTTTTCCCTCATTAAAAAAAATGATATACTTTCTATATTATCTCATATAAGACAGGAGGAATTACTATGACACCAAAACAGGAAGCCTGGGCAATACAGGCAAAGCATGTAATAAAAGAAATGGAACGTAGACATTTTAATGCGTACTACTGTTCTACAAAAGAAGAAGCTCTCACAAAGGCGATATCTATCATTGAGAAGGGTTCTGTTATTGCAAGTGGTGGTTCTGCTACTTTAGGAGAAGTCGGTCTTCTTGACTACATAAAGGAGCATTCCAAAGATTATACTTTTATCGACCGCACTGTCGCTAAAGAAGAAGAAGAAAAAAGACAGATTCACGCAAAGGCGATTCTGTCTGATTACTATCTTATGAGTACAAATGCGTTCACTATGGATGGACAGCTTGTCAATATTGATGGAAATGGTAACCGTGTCAGTGCACTTTGCTACGGTCCAAAGCATGTCGTAATCATTACCGGAATGAATAAATTAGTTCCGTCTGTGGAAGATGCCTATAAACGAATCCGTCAGGATGCCTGTCCACCAAACTGTGTTCGTCTTGGTCTTACAACCCCATGCAGTCAGACAGGAGTCTGTGGAGAATGTATATCTACCTCATCCATCTGTGGACTGTTTGTAACTACTAGAATTTCCCGTTACCCTGACAGAATTCATGTTATTATGGTTGGGGAAGAATTAGGCTATTAATTTTTTCTATTTTTTAATTATTTTTGCGAGGGTATGTATCAATTTGTCAAAGTCTAACGGTTTTGCAATATGTTCATTCATTCCCGCCTCTTTGGCAGCGATAATATCCTCGTTAAATACATTTGCTGTCATTGCAATAATCGGAATAGTTTTCACATCGTTTCTTTTTAACTGCCTGATTTTTTTTGTCGCAGTAAGACCATCCATAACCGGCATCATGACATCCATTAAGATCGCATCGAATGAATTCTCCTCTGACTTTTCGAAAAGTTCTATCGACTCTAATCCATTTTCGGCAACAACAACTTCCGCTCCCGCATCTTCAAGAATATACTGTGCCACTTCAAGATTTAAGTCATTATCTTCTACAAGCAGTATCTTCATTCCCTCTAT
>CAKREJ010000110.1 GCA_934317185.1 uncultured Anaerobutyricum sp.
ACAGCAGAAAATGGTACGATTGGAACGCCTTCGATTACTTTTAAAGTGTCTTTTAACAGTTTTAACTGTTTTTGAAGCTGGCTTCGTTTGATTTTATCGGCTTTGGTTGCTACAATTACCGGGGAGAAGCCGTTGCTTAAGATCCAGCGGTACATCTGTACATCATTATTGGTTGGCTTATGACGAAGATCAATCAATAAGAATACCATACGAAGCTGCTCAGAAGTATGAAGATAGTTTTCTATCATCGGACCCCATTTGGCTGCGACTTCTTTGGATACTTTGGCATAACCGTAACCTGGAAGGTCTACGATATACATCTCTTCATTCACATTATAGAAGTTGATGGTCTGTGTTTTTCCCGGCTGGCCTGAAGTTCTTGCTAAAGACTTCCTATTTACGAGTGCATTGATCAGTGAGGATTTGCCTACATTGGATTTGCCTGCAAATGCCACTTCCGGCAAAGTATTTTTAGGAAGTTTACTTGTAATTCCACATACAGTTTCTAAATTTACATTTTTGATTACCATATATTTTCCTCCTTCCATCAAGAGTAAATGACAAGTATTTCATCGCTTGTCACCTTTTTTGTGTGCAGTAAATATTCAAGAATGCCTCAGCATTTTTGTTATTTTAATTCTTTTTTCATCGCACGTTTAATTACTTCGTTCATTTCTTCTACATAAGTAATTTTTAAACCGCTTATAATCTCTTCGTCAAGCTCTGCAACATTTCTTTTATTTTTTGCAGGAACAAACACTTCTTTTACTCCGACAATTTTAGCTGCCAGCAACTTTTCTTTTAAGCCGCCGATTGGAAGGACTTTACCTCGAAGCGTAATTTCTCCCGTCATAGCAATGTCTCCACGAACCGGAATTTGTGTGATTGCTGAAAGTATCGCTAATGCCATTGTAATTCCTGCAGACGGACCGTCTTTTGGTACAGCTCCTTCTGGAATATGCAGATGGATATCATGTTTTTCAAAATAAGCACCATCAATACCGTAATCTTCTGCAATGGAACGAACATAGCTCAAACCAATTTGTGCAGATTCCTTCATGACATCGCCCATTCGTCCGGTAAGCTCCATCTTTCCTTTTCCTGGCATAACATTTACTTCAATAGAAAGAGTATCTCCACCAACACTTGTCCATGCAAGTCCTCTCACAACACCAATCTGTGGCTTCAGATTCTCATCCTCATCTTCAAATGGAGCCGGACCAAGAAGATCCTTTAACGACTTCTTTTTAATATCAACTTTATCTTCACCTTCCACAATTTTGCGGGCTGCTTTATGCATAAGCTGACCAATGGTACGCTCCAGATTACGTACACCTGCTTCTCTCGTATAAGAATGAATTACTTCCCGAATAACATCCTCAGAAATACTTACCTGCTTTTTCGTAAGTCCACTCAGCTTTCTCTGCTTCTTTATAAGATAATTCTCTGCGATATGAAACTTTTCATTCTCTGTATAGCTGGAAAGCTCAATAATCTCCATACGATCAAGCAATGGCTTTGGAATCGGAGAAAGATCGTTGGCAGTCGCAATAAAGAATACCTCGCTTAAATCCATTGGTACTTCAAGATAATGATCTCGGAAATTTACATTCTGCTCTCCATCTAATACCTCAAGAAGTGCGGATGCTGTATCTCCTTTATAATCACTGCTTACTTTATCTACCTCATCTAAAAGCATTACTGGATTCTTCACACCGGTCTGACGAATACCTTCAGCAATTCTTCCCGGCATTGCACCTACATAGGTCTTTCTGTGTCCACGAATTTCTGCTTCATCTCTCACACCACCTAAAGAAATACGAACATACTTCTTATTCAATGCTCTCGCAATAGATCTTGCGATAGAAGTTTTACCGGTTCCCGGAGGTCCTACAAGACAAAGAATCGGAGTTTCTCCCTTCTTTGTAAGAAAACGAACGGCCAGATAATCAAGAATTCGTTCTTTTACCTTCTTAAGTCCATAATGATCCTCTTCCAAAATCTCCATCGCCTTCTCAAGACTCTTACTATCTCTTGAAACTTTATTCCACGGCATTTCAAGCATCGTTTCAATGTAATTCTTCGTCATTGTGCTTTCTGCCGCAATGGGAGGCATCTTTTTATATCGCTTAATCTCTTTTTTAATTTTATCCTTTACTTCTTTAGAAGCCTTCAGCTTTTCGCACTTTTCAAGATATTCATCTGCCTCTGAAACAATATCTTCTTCGCCGAGTTCTTCTCGAATTACCTTCTGCTGTTCTCTTAAAAGGTAATCTTTTTGATTTTTATCTACATTCTTCTTTACTTTTTCTGCAAGCTCATTACGAATGATGCTAATTTCCACTTCTTCTGTCAAAATAGCAAGCAACATCTGAATCTGCTTTTTAATATCAGGTTCTTCCAAAATCTGCTGCTTTTTTCCAAGTTCAAATGGAAGCTGAGAAGCAAGTTCATTCACAAGTGAAAGTAAATCTTTATCATCAATAGCCTTCTGAAGCTGTGGAGCAAAAAATCCAGGATTCTTCTCAGAAAATTCTTCCGCACCTTCTTCAAGCATTCTAAAAAATGCTTCTTCTTCCACCGGACTTTCCGGATAACCTGTATAAGCTATTTCTTCGACTTCTGCTTTCACACATCCATCAACTTCTGTATAAGAAGTAATTCGTGCTCTTGCCTGTCCTTCCACAAATACTCTTAAAACACCCTGTCCTGCCTTTACCATCTGAAGAATTTTGGCAATTGTTCCTACTGTATATAAATCTTCCTGCTCCGGTTTATCCATAGACGGATCTGTCTGATTCACCAGAAAAATTTGTTGTTCATGATTTACCGCCTGCTCTAAAGCTGCCATTGATTTCGGTCTTGATACTTCAAAATATACCGAAGTATTTGGATAAACCATCTTCCCACGCAATGCAAGTAAAGGTAATATTTGTTTCTCCATGTTTTCCTCCTTTTTGGGAGTATCTTTTTCTTTCGTTATATTTATCTCTCACACTTCTTACAAAACCTTATAAGAGATAAAAAGGCTGGCACAAAGGTAACAAATCTCCCTCCTGTGTCAGCCTGTGCCTCTTAACAGTAACTGTTAAGCGATTTCGTTGTTATTTTTCTTCTGACGCTTTCTTGTAACCGTCTTTCTGGTTACCGGCTGGTCATGATAAGTCAGTTCAGGTTCTCCGCTGCCCTCCACAGTTTCTTTTGTAATTGTGCAGGATTCTACCATATCATCGGATGGGATTGTATACATCAAATCCATCACAACCGCTTCCATGATAGAACGAAGTCCTCTGGCTCCTGTGTTTCTAGCAATCGCCTTTTCCGCAATTGCCACTAAAGCTTCATCAGTAAACTCAAGTTCAACGCCGTCCATCTCAAACAGCTTCTGATACTGTTTTACTAATGCACTCTTTGGCTCTGTAAGAATTCTTACGAGAGCTTCTTTATCTAACGGATTCAGGGATACATTAACCGGAACACGGCCAATAAACTCCGGAATTAATCCAAACTTCACGAAGTCTTCCGGAAGAACCTGTTTTAATAAAACACCTACATCCTTCTTGCGCTGTTCCATAATCTCTGCCTGAAAACCGATAGACTTTTTACCTATACGGTTTTCTATAATCTTTTCAAGACCATCAAAAGCCCCACCGCAAATAAATAAAATATTTGTAGTATCAATCTGAAGGAACTCCTGATGTGGATGCTTTCTGCCTCCCTGCGGCGGAACAGATGCAACTGTTCCTTCTAAAATCTTTAATAAAGCCTGCTGTACCCCTTCACCGGAAACATCTCTGGTGATAGAAGTATTCTCTGACTTTCTTGTAATCTTATCAATCTCATCAATATAAATGATACCTGTCTGTGCACGCTCAATATCATAATCCGCAGCCTGAATCAGTTTTAAAAGAATGTTCTCTACATCCTCACCTACATAACCTGCCTCTGTAAGAGCTGTCGCATCTGCGATTGCAAATGGTACATTTAACTGTCTTGCCAAAGTCTGTGCAAGAAGCGTCTTTCCGGAACCGGTAGGTCCGAGCATAATGATGTTACTCTTCTGGAGTTCTACATCATAGCTTCCACCTGCCAGTATACGTTTGTAATGATTATATACTGCTACGGATAAAACCTTTTTCGCCTCATCCTGACCGATAACATAATCATCTAAAAAAGCCTTCATCTCCTTTGGCTTCATCAGATTGATTTCCTGTGTGTCTTCATTAAAATCTTCAAACTCGTCTTCCATGATTTCCATGCATACTTCAATACACTCATCACAGATATAGACACCCTTAGGACCGGCTACGAGCTTTCTTACCTGATCCTGGGTTTTATTACAAAATGAACATCTGAATTGCTTGTTGTTGTCGGATCGTGTTGCCATATTGTCACCTCACTCCTGCTACAATCTGTCTCATAGAAAAGTTACCACAACTACGAAAGCTGTGGTAACCCTATTATTTGATGTCTTCTCAAAATCTTTCAAAATCTGCTCCAAAAACAGAGGTATTGAGATTCTAAGAGTACATTCTACTGTCTTTTCTCAACCACGGCATCAATAAGACCATATGCTTTTGCCTGTTCGGCTGTCATATAGTTATCTCTTTCCGTATCCTGTACGATCTTCTCGTATGGCTGACCAGTATTCTCTGCAAGAATTCTGTTTAACTTCTCTTTTGTATGCAGAATATGCTCTGCTACGATTTCAATCTCTGTAGCCTGTCCCTGAGCACCGCCCGATGGCTGATGAATCATAATCTCAGAATTCGGAAGAGCCAGACGTTTTCCTTTTGCGCCGCCGGCCAGAAGGAATGCTCCCATACTGGCTGCCATACCCATACAAATTGTGGATACGTCGCACTTTACAAACTGCATGGTGTCATAAATCGCCATTCCAGCAGTCACAGAACCACCCGGACTCATAATGTATAAGCTGATATCCTTCTCAGGGTCTTCAGACTCTAAGAAAAGGAGCTGAGATACGATTAAGCTCGCTGTGGTATCGTTCACTTCTTCACCAAGAAAAATAATTCTCTCTTTTAAAAGACGGGAATAGATGTCATAAGATCTCTCCCCATGACTTGTCTGTTCAATGACATAAGGTACTAAACTCATAATTCCTCCTGTTTCTACATAAACAGCAACCAGAAATATTAATTATGTGTAACTATACTAAAGTTACAATTATTTTTCTTCGAAATCAAGCTCTTCCGTAGCTTCTGTTACATTTGCCTGATCCAGTACAAATTCAACTGCTTTCTGGATTGCGATGTCTTTCTTCATGTTTTCTTTCTGTTCTTCTGGAATCATACCCTCAATCTGGCTTGCTTCCATCTGATACATCTGAGCCATTTTTTCAAACTCTTTCTTTAAGTCTTCTTCGTCTGCTTCGATATTCTCTGCTGCAACGATTGCCTCAAGAACAAGGCTTCCCTGTACTCTCTTTAATGCATCACCTTTCATACTCTCTCTTAAAGCATCCATGCTCTGTCC
>CAKREJ010000111.1 GCA_934317185.1 uncultured Anaerobutyricum sp.
ATGATTATTTCTGTTCAGAATTGGAAAAGACACTTGTAGCTATATTTGAAAATAAAGAAGAGCCAATGAAAGATATGAGCGATATTCCGTTCGAAAAAAAGATGCTTCATAGTGTGATTGTAGCGGTATCGCATATCATTTATTTAAATGATTGTTTTAAAAATAATTTACAGGACAATACGTCAGAGTCTATAAGATAAATGAAATGAGCATATGTCAATTATTTTATTGACATATGCTCATAATAGCTGTCATTAAATAGAAAATTTGTGTTAATATATAGAATTTTTATGTGACAAAAACAGATGGCTATGTTATCATGATAATGATATAGGAGAAATGAATTAAGTACGAAGGAATGAGGAGAGAGCAAGGCTCCGCACAATTTGGAAAGAAAGGGACAGTTCGATATATATCGACTGTTCTTTTTTTTCGGGAATTACCGCAATAACAGGACAGTTAGAACCTGTCGCTGAAGGCTGAAGGAGTCTGCTTGTGGGAAAGAAGAGGGAGGAATTTGTTTATGAAAAAAAGAAACAGGATAAGAGTTTTTTTCATACTATTCATAATGGTGATGGGTGCATTTTTTTTATCAGCTTGTGATAGCAGGGATGCAAAAAAAGAAGATAAAGAAACAATTCAGGTATATTTGTGGACCACGAATCTGTATGAAAAATATGCCCCATATATCCAGTCACAGCTTCCGGATGTGAATATTGAATTTATAGTTGGTAACAACGATTTGGATTTTTATAAATTTTTGCAGGAAAATGGTAGTCTGCCGGATATTATTACGTGTTGCCGTTTTTCACTGCATGACGCATTGCCATTAAAAGACAGCCTGATGGATTTGTCTACTACAAATGAAGCCGGAGCTGTGTATAATTCCTATCTTAATAACTTTATGAATGATGATGGAAGTGTAAACTGGCTTCCGGTTTGTGCAGACGCACATGGATTTGTTGTTAACAGGGCACTTTTTAAAAAATATCATATTCCAATTCCTACAGATTATGAAAGTTTTGTTTCTGCCTGCCGGGCATTTGAAAAAGTGGGAATTCGTGGATTTGTCGCTGATTATTTTTATGATTATACCTGTATGGAAACGCTGCAGGGATTATCAGCTACGGAGCTTTCTTCTACGCAGGGGCGTAAGTGGCGTACATCCTATGCTGATCCGGCAAGTACGAATAAGGTTGGACTAGACGATGAGGTATGGCCAGATGTTTTTGATAAAATGGAACAGTTTATAAAGGATACAAAACTGAAACCGGATGATCTACAGTTAGACTATGATAAGGTGGCAGATATGTATCAAAATGGTGAAGCTGCCATGTATTTTGGAACTTCAGCAGGAGTTAAGAAGTATAAGGATCAGGGAATAGATACGATATTTCTTCCTTTTTTTGAACAGAATGGAGAAAAGTGGATAATGACAACTCCTTATTTTCAAGTTGCCTTAAATCGTGATCTGGAGAAGGACAAGACACGAAGTGATAATGCTATGAAGGTATTAAAGGTGATGCTTTCCGAAGACGCACAGAATATCATTGCTGACGGACAGGATACTTTAAGTTACAGTCAAAATGTAGCACTTCGTCTTACAGATTATCTAAAAGATGTGAAGTCTGTGATAGAAGAGAACCATATGTACATTCGTATTGCATCTAATGAGTTTTTTGCTGTTTCTAAAGATGTAGTTTCGAAAATGATAGAAGGTAAATATAATTCTGAGCAGGCATATAAAGCATTCGATTCCAAACTTCGCCAGTCAACGGATATTCCAGAGGAGAAAGCAGTTCTGACTTCTAAGAAAGCATACTCTAATTATTTTCACAGTGATGGTGGGAATGAAGCGTATTCCGTCATGGCTAATACACTTCGCAGCTGTTACAAAAGTGATGTGCTTATCGCAACAGCGAACAGTTTCACTGGTAATGTACTTCAAACAGATTATACCGAAAAAATGGCAGGTAACATGATTATGCCGAATGGTCTGTGGGCTTATAAACGGAAAATGAATGGTGCGGAATTAAAGAAGATAATAAAATTTTTTGTGGAAGGTTATGAAGGGGGCTTTACTCCATTTAATTGTGGCTCTTTGCCTGTCATTAGTGGGATTTCTATTGAAGTTGAGGAAAAGGATGACGGTTATACCCTTACAAAAATTACAAAGGATGGGAAAACGTTGAAAGACAAAGATACGTTTATAGTGACATGTCTGGCAACACAGACAAATATGGATTCTTTACCGGTGAATGAAACAGAGGCTTTTGAAGCGGAAGATATGCAGGTAAAAGATGCCTGGACACAGTATGTCTCTAAAGGGAAGGTTGTTCTTGCGAAGCCGGAACAATATATCACGTTGAGGTAATGCGAATGGTTGATACGAATCATTACAGAGAAAGAAAAAACTATTTTATAAAAAGACGACGGAGTATTATAGTTTTTGCGATTATTGTGCTTATTGGAATTATCACAGCCAGCTTTCGATATTATACGTTCGTTTCGGAGACTGTCTATGAGGAGAGTATTTCTCATTTAACAGAGATTTTTCATCAGTCAAATAGTGCATTAAATGAGTTGATTAATAAAAATTTGACCTATTTACATATGTGGACTGAATATTTGCAAAATGTTTCCAGTGAAAAAGAAATAAGAGAATACATTGATGAAGTACAGAAAAAAACAGAATCTACAAGCTTCTATTTTATCTCCTCGGAAGGCAATTACATGACGACAACAGGAGAAAAGGGAAATCTTGGATTGCAGGGGGATTTGGAGGATGAAATTACACAGGAAAATGATATTATAATGAATGCAGCGTTACCGGGAAAGCCACAAATGCTTGTATTTGCCTGTCCTGAAGTTCATGGGGTTTATCAGGGATTTAAGTATGAGGCAATTGCGATAGCTTATTATAACTCTGATATTATAAAAGTATTGGATAGCTCTGCTTTTGACGGAAATGCCAGTAGTTATGTGATTCATTCGGATGGCAGGGTTGTGATTGATCATTCTGTGAATTCTGAGGAAACTATTTATAACTTTTTGGCTTTTCTTAGAGAACATTCCAAACTTTCTGAAGAAAAAATACTCTCGGTAACGAAAGATTTTCAAGAAGGACATGCAGGTGCGATGCTTGTAAATCTGGATGGAACAAAATACTATCTTACTTATGAAGCGACAGGTATTCAGGACTGGACTATGGTAGGGATGGTTCCTGTTGATATTGTCAACGCCAGTATGAACAATCTTCAGCTTAGTACGATGGTAATTATCGGAGGCGTTATATTTAGTATCGCTGTGCTTATTATTGCAATTATTCTTCAGGAAAACAGGATAAGGCTGAAGCGAAGAGATACAGAAATTCTGTACCGTGATGAGCTGTTCAAAAAACTTTCAATGAATGTAGATGATGTTTTTCTGATGTTGGATGCAAAGACATATAAAGCAGATTATGTTAGTCCGAATATAGAAAAGCTGCTTGGGTTTACAGTAGAACAGGTTCAGAAAGATATTTATGTTATGAAAAAACTGAATATGCAAGCTTTTTCGGATTACAATATAAATTATCTGGAAGGAATTTTAACGGAGGAACAAAAAGAGTGGGATTTTGAATACATCCACCAGAAAACGGGAGAAAAGCGATGGTTTCATATCATTGCGATGGGTAGTGAGGTAGATGGTAAAAAGAAATATATTCTTGTTATGTCAGATCGAACTGCGGATAAAAAAATGAATCAGGCTCTTTCGGAGGCAGTTCATGCTGCCGAGACTGCCAACCGGGCAAAGAGTACCTTTCTTTCCAATATGTCTCATGATATCCGTACCCCAATGAATGCTATTATTGGTTTTGCTACATTGGCAGTAAGCAATATAGAAAGCAGGGAAAAGGTGAGGGATTATTTAAGTAAGATTCTTTCTTCCAGCAATCATTTGCTGTCTCTCATTAATGATGTGCTGGATATGAGCCGTATTGAGAGTGGAAAGATTCATTTAGAGGAGACAAAGGTTAATCTTTCAGATGTGCTTCATGATCTGAAAACTATTATTGGTGGACAGATTCACGCAAAACAGCTAGAGCTTTATATGGACGCAATGGATGTGATGGATGAAGATGTCTATTGCGATAAAACCCGCTTGAATCAGGTATTATTGAATCTGTTATCCAATGCCATAAAGTTTACTCCGGCTGGAGGTATGGTTTCTGTCCGACTGAAACAGTTGCAAAATACACAGTCTGACAAGGGAATGTACGAACTTCGTATAAAAGACACAGGAATAGGTATGAGTCAGGAATTCGTCCAGAAAATATTTAATCCTTTTGAGCGGGAAAGGTCTTCTACCGTGAGCAAGATTCAAGGTACCGGACTTGGTATGGCAATTACTAAAAATATTGTGGATATGATGGGAGGAACGATCGATATTCACACAGAACAAAACAAAGGAACAGAATTTATCATTCGCCTGACATTACGCAT
Organism: uncultured Anaerobutyricum sp.; assembly: GCA_934317185.1. Taxonomy (GTDB): domain Bacteria; phylum Bacillota; class Clostridia; order Lachnospirales; family Lachnospiraceae; genus Anaerobutyricum. The sequence goes on from CAKREJ010000111.1 coordinate 4,485, forward strand.
TCAATCAGAACAACGCCGTGTAGAAAAGATTAAGGAGCTGGAGGGATTGAAGGCTCTCGTAGTTGACGATGATTTTAATACCTGTGACAGCTTGACAAAGATGCTGGTAACGGTTGGAATGCGTTCAGAATGGACACTTTCCGGAAAGGAAGCTGTTCTTCGTGCAAGGCAGTCTATGGAAATGGGGGATGCTTTCCACGCTTACATTATCGACTGGAGATTGCCGGATATGAACGGTATCGAAGTTACAAGACAGATTCGTAGTTTGGGAGATGACACACCTATTATTATTTTGACGGCATATGATTGGTCTGAAATTGAAACCGAGGCTAAGCTGGCAGGAGTAACAGCTTTTTGTGCTAAACCTATGTTTATGTCTGACCTGCGTGATACATTGATGACTGCCATTGGACAAAAACAGGATAAAGCCGATGGTGACATTCTCCCTGAAGCAAGACTTGGGTTTAAGGATAAGTACATACTGTTAGTGGAAGATAATGATCTGAATCGTGAGATTGCTTTAGAGATTCTTAAAGAATATGGATTTCAGGTTGATATTGCAGAAAATGGTGCTATAGCAGCAGAAAAAGTCAGAGCTGCTAATCCTAAACCTTATGATCTGGTATTGATGGATGTCCAGATGCCGGTTATGGATGGATATGAGGCTACCCAAAATATTCGTGCAATAGAAAATGCTGCATTAGCTGGAGTACCAATACTGGCGATGACTGCCAATGCTTTTGAGGAAGATAGAAAGAGGGCATTGGAAGCTGGTATGGATGGCTTTTTATCCAAGCCGATTGTCATTGAAGAACTGATTCAAACATTAGAAAATATCTTTAATAAAGGAAATGCAAAACAGTAGAATATCGTTGCCTTCTGCCAATTAGGTATTTGATATGTAGCAGATATGCAGCATAAAGGAAAGCTAAAAACAGCCACACAACTTTTTGAGGGGCACTCCTCATTATAGATGGTGGCTGTTTTTTATATTAC
>CAKREJ010000112.1 GCA_934317185.1 uncultured Anaerobutyricum sp.
TCTCCGTTAAAATCGCCTGCTGCTACAGAAACAAATCCTGTATCTTCAAATGCATCTGCTTGTTCCAGATAGTCAAGAGTTTTTTTCCCTCCAATAGTATAAGTATTGCTTACCTTGTTTCCGTCTTTATCTGCAATATAAAGCTCCAGACACCTTCCTCCAAGCCAGTAACCAAGAACAGCCACATAGCGCTTCTGTCCCTCGCCCTTTGCATCGACGGGTGCCGTATCCATAATGTTAAATCCGTTTTTGTTCCCTTCCTCTTTTTTACCTGCCAGAGTTCCGTCTGTTATGCTTCCAATGGAACCTTCTTTATGATCTCTGTCATTATTATAATTATAGGTTTCAAAACTTCTGTAGCCATCATACCCCTGTGAAACAAACAGTTCCGGTACGGTAAAAAGATTTACCCAGCCTTCTGTTCCATATGGGTTATTCGCCTTCTCCTTTTTGGTATCAATGGTTGTATCCATCTTGATTCCAAAAGCATCCGTATTTTCATTACTGTTCTCATCCTGCGTTTTTGCTGTCGTTTCCGCTGCTTTCACTGGTAAAGTTACCTGCGGAAGAAATGGAACGATTAACGATAACGCAAGAAAAATACTTAAAAATCGTTGTTTCATACTATCACTTTCTCCTCTCTCCGGACATCCGTTTTTTATCTTTTTTATTTTCTCAAAATATTTAAAGTTTTTCAATCAATTTGTCGTGAACGTATTATTTTTGTCGTGAAAAGTCAGTTTTTTTTATATAAATAAAAATGAATCCTGAAAAATCATAAAGTTTTGCTTTACTATGAGATATTAATAGGAAAAATATTGTTAACCTTTTTTATTATATTGGTTGACAATATGTTTTTCTTCTTATATAATAAATCCGATTTCAATTTAACAAATATGTTTGATATGTTTTAGAAAGGAAATAATTATGGCTACTACTGCTACCACAAACACAAAGAAAAAATCTTTTACAACTTTTCAGATGGCTCTTATCGCTGTTATGGCGGCCATCACCTGTATATTGGGACCTCTGTCCATTCCGATTCCGGTCAGTCCCGTTCCAATATCTTTAACAAATCTGGCAATTTATCTGACAGTATGTCTGCTTGGCTGGAAGTTTGGAACAATAAGTTATATGATCTACCTTCTTATTGGCATCGCAGGACTCCCGGTTTTTTCCAGTTTCAGTTCCGGTTTCGCAAAACTTTTAGGACCGACCGGTGGATATCTGATTGGATTTATTCCAATGGCAATTATCTGCGGTCTTGTTTTTGAAAAGGTTTCTAACCGTGGCATCCAGATTGTAGGTCTTGCTATCGGTACAATTGTTGCATATATTTTCGGTACGGCATGGCTCGCTGTTGAAGCTCATCTTACTTTTTATCAGGCATTGCTTGCCGGAGTTATCCCTTATATACCAGGTGACCTTATAAAGATTATTCTTGTTGTTCTTGTAGGACCGATTGTTAAAAAAAGGTTACAATCTGGCGGATTTCTTCTGTAAACACCATTTTTCTAATACTTTTCCAAAATATTTTGCTATACATTTTTGAATAAAATGCAAAGAAAAACCACATTTAACGATGATTTTTTATCCGTAAATGTGGTTTTTTCTGTCTTTTTTATAAATTTATGTCTTCTAAACAACTTTAAATTGTTTTCTTTTGTATATTGTTATTATTATAACATTTTTATCATACTGATAATAAATTATCATTTCTTTTCAAATTTTTTCTCATATGATATAATCGCTTCATTGAGACTATTTTGCTTTCAGGGCTATAGCCCCTGTGAATGGAGGAAATTATGAGTAGACTTGAGGTCAGAAAAAAAAGCAAGGCCCAGTTAGTCGTTGACAATCTGTACGAAGATCTGGAACGCCGAATTATTGCCAGTCCTCCCGGACTGTGTCCTGTTGATATGACAGCTTCTTTCCTGAAACTGTTTCATGCACAGACTTGTGGAAAGTGCGTTCCATGCCGTATCGGTTTGGGCGTTCTTGAAGATATGTTAGAAGATGTACTGGATGGAAAAGCAACTTTAGAAACACTTAGTTTAATTGAACGTACTGCAAAGGCAATTTATGACAGTGCTGACTGTGCTATTGGTTACGAAGCTGGAAGAATGGTTCTGAAAGGATTAGAGGGATTCCGCGAGGATTTCATCGAACACATCACAAACGGCCACTGTTCCTGCCATCTGGAACAGCCAGTTCCTTGCGTTGCTCTTTGTCCTGCCGGTGTTGACATTCCGGGTTATATTTCCCTCATTACAGAGGGACGTTATGCAGATGCTGTTAAGTTAATCCGTAAGGATAACCCATTTGTTACTTCCTGTGCACTCGTATGTGAGCATCCTTGCGAGACAAAGTGCCGTCGTAACTTCGTGGATGATGCGGTAAATATCCGCGGACTGAAGCGTTACGCTGCTGACCACTGTGGTCTTGTGCCACCTCCGGAATGTTGTGAATCTACCGGTAAGACGGTTGCTATCATCGGTGGAGGTCCTTCCGGTTTAAGTGCTGCTTACTATTTACAGCAGATGGGTCATCAGTGTACTATTTTTGAACAGCGAAAAGAACTTGGCGGAATGCTCTATTATGGTATCCCTAACTATCGTCTTCCTAAAGACCGTCTTGCTGAAGATATCCAGAATATCCTTGCTACAGGTGTTGAGACAAAGATGAATACCTGTATCGGAGACGGAGATAATGAGATTTCCTTTAAGATGTTAAAAGAGAATTACGATGCCGTGTACGTTTCTATCGGTGCACATACAGATAAGAAGCTCGGCATCCCAGGTGAAGATGCAAAGGGTGTTGTTTCCGCTATCCAGATGTTACGCGATATCGGAGATGGTAACCCACCAGATTTCACAGGTAAGAATGTTATTGTTGTCGGCGGTGGTAATGTAGCTATGGATGCTACTCGTTCTGCAATCCGTCTCGGTGCGAAGAACGTTAGTGTTATGTACCGACGCAGAAAGGCTGATATGACTGCTCTCATGGATGAAATCGAGGCTGCTATTGCAGAGGGTGCTGAGATTCTTGAACTTCATGCTCCTCAGGCAATCGAAACAAATAAAAAAGGACAGGTAACTGCTATGGTTGCTGATCCTAAAATTATTGGTTTAATTACAGGTGGCCGTCCTTCTCCTGCTAATTCAGGAAGAGAACCTATACATATTCCTTGTGACATTGTTATCGTTGCAATCGGACAGGATATCGTTTCAGAACCATTTGAACGTGCCGGAATTCCTGCCAGACGTGGATGCTTCCTGGCAGAGAAGGACAGCTCTATTGCAGAAAAAGATGGAGTATTTGCCGGTGGTGACTGTGTAACCGGTCCTGCTACTGTTATTCGTGCTATTGCAGCCGGAAAAGTAGCTGCTGCCAACATTGACAACTACCTCGGATTCAATCATAAGATTGAAAGCGGCGTTGTTGTTCCAGAACCTCGTATCGAGAACAAGACACCTTGCGGACGTGTTACTATGATGGAAAGAAATACTACAGAGCGTAAGAAAGATTTCAACATCGTAGAGAACGGCATGACCTGCAAAGAGGCCAATCAGGAAGCACACCGCTGCCTGCGCTGTGACCGTTTTGGTTATGGAGTATTTAAAGGAGGACGAGTTGAAGAATGGTAAATATTAAGATAAATGACGTTCCTATCTCTGTTGAAGAGGGAACTACGATTTTAGAAGCCTGCAGAGAGGCAAAAATGATTGTCCCTACTCTGTGTTATTTAAAAGACATCAACGAAATCGGCGCCTGTCGTATCTGCGTTGTAGAAATAAAAGGTATCGAGAGACTCGTCACTTCCTGTAACCATAAAGTAAAAGAAGGCATGGAGATTTACACAAACTCTCCAAAAGTACGTGACGCCCGCCGAATCAATATTAAACTGATTCTCTCACAGCATAACTGTTTCTGTCCTACCTGTGTACGAAGTGGAAACTGCCAGCTTCAGAAAGTAGCCAACGATCTTGAATTTGGAAATGGTACATTCAAACAACACATTACAGACGAGAAATGGCCTATGGACTTCCCTATGATCCGTGATGAGAGCAAATGTATCAAGTGTATGCGCTGTATCCAGATTTGCGATAAAGTACAGTCCTTAAAGGTATGGGATATCGCAAAAACTGGTTCCCGTACTACAGTTAATGTTTCTCTTGGAAGAAACATTAAAGAAGCGGATTGTGCACTTTGTGGTCAGTGTATCACACATTGTCCTGTTGCTGCTCTGTCAGGCCGTGACGATAAACGTCCAGTGTTCTCTCAGAATGGTATGTTAAATACACGAAGAAAAACTACCGTTGTTCAGGTTGCTCCTGCCGTTCGTACCGCATGGGCTGAAGCCTTCAAACTTTCCCGTAAGTTTGCTTCCCCTGAACGTCTTGCCGGTGCACTTCGTCTGATGGGATTTGATTATGTATTTGATACAACTTACGCTGCCGACCTTACCATCATGGAAGAAGGAAGCGAATTTTTAGAACGTCTTAAACATAAAGAAGACTATCAGTGGCCAATGTTTACTTCCTGTTGTCCAGGCTGGGTTCGTTTCTTAAAATCCCAGTATCCGGATATGGTAGACTGCCTTTCTACTGCAAAGTCTCCTCAACAGATGCAGGGTGCAATTATTAAAAACTACTTTGCAGATAAAATTCATGAAGATCCTGAAAACATCTTCAGCGTTTCCATCATGCCATGTATCGCAAAGAAAGCAGAATGTGCTCTTCCTACCATGGACAGCACCGGAACCGGTCCGGATGTTGATGTTGTGCTAAACACAAGAGAATTCGTTGATTACATGAAATCTCTTAATATCGATGTTTATGGACTTCCGGAAGACCGTTTTGATTCTCCTTGCGGAGAAGGAACAGGTGCCGCTGTTATCTTCGGTGCTACCGGCGGTGTTATGGAGGCTGCTTTAAGAAGCTGCTACTACCTTGCAACCGGAGAAAACCCAGATCCTGATGCATTCCATAGCGTCCGAGGCATGGACGGCTGGAAGGAAGCTTCCATTGATATTGCCGGAACAGAAGTTAAAGTTGCTGTAGTAAGCGGTCTTGGTAACGCAAGAAAGCTAATTGAAGCTATCCGCAGAGGTGAAGTATTCTACCATTTCGTAGAAGTTATGGCATGTCCTGGCGGCTGTGTAGGCGGTGGCGGACAGCCAATCCATGAAGGAAAAGAAATGGCAGAGATCCGTTCTAAGAATCTCTACTTCCTCGATTCCCACAACGAGCGTCGCTTCTCCCACGAGAATCCGGAAGTACTGAAAACTTATGAGGAATACCTTGAGAAACCTCTCTCTCGTATGTCTCATAAACTTCTTCACACCGACCATCATGCATGGGATATGCCACTGGCTCCAAAGTTGAAGAAAAGATAAATACTAATTTGCCTGGGTGACGGACGAAAAATAAAAAAGAATATAATAGCATCTGTGCCAGT
>CAKREJ010000113.1 GCA_934317185.1 uncultured Anaerobutyricum sp.
TCTCCACGCATCGCATCCGCCAGTGTATTTCCCTTTTCGATGCTCGTCAAAACCTGTGCGATCGACCTTTTTAACTTTTTATTTTCCGTCTGTTCCTCCAGCATCACCAATGCTTCCTTCATAGCAACACCGGCTTCTAAAATGCTGACGAACTGTCGGCAGAATACGGAAAGATCACGAGGCTTTAGCTTCCTGCCAAACGACGTATTAACATCAAACTGCCTGCTCTGTTCTTCTAAAGAAAGAATGACATACCCATCCTTTTTTAAGAACGCTTTGGCACCCTCTTTATTCGCCGCTTCCAGCTTACCACGCTTCTCTTTCCCTGATTTATCTGCCACGATATAGAAATAACCTGGCATCTTTCTTCCTTCCTATACAAATCTATACAAAAACAAATCTATACAAAATTAACCTTTTTATTCATTGCGACAGGATCTTGTGCATAGCTGATTGCCATCTCCCCGTCAATCATACGACGCATATACAGATCATACAGTGCATCGTCCATCATCTGCATTCCGAGACGCTTGCTCGTCTGAATGACCGAGGCAATCTGGAATGTCTTCCCTTCACGGATGAGATTTCGAACCGCATTATTGGCAAATAATACTTCTAAGGCAGCCACCCTGCCATTCCCATCTAAACGCTTCAAAAGCTGCTGAGATACGACACATTCTAATACGGCAGCAAGCTGGATGCGTACCTGTTGCTGCTGATCTGGCGGGAATACATCAATAATTCGGTCAATGGTCTTGTCTGCTCCAATCGTATGAAGGGTAGATAAGACCAGATGGCCTGTCTCCGCAGCAGTAATTGCTGTTGAGATCGTTTCTAAATCTCTCATCTCTCCTACTAAGATGACATCCGGATCTTCTCTTAGTGCGGCACGTAATGCCTTCGCATAATTCTCCGTATCACTGCCGATCTCTCTTTGATTCACAATAGACTTATCATGTCTGTGCAAATATTCGATCGGATCTTCCAACGTAATGATATGGTCTGCCCGGGTGCGGTTAATGACCTGAATAAGAGAGGCAAGCGTTGTGGACTTACCGCTTCCGGTCGGTCCGGTTACAAGGACAAGTCCTCTTCTTTTCTCCGTCACTGCGACAACCTCCGGGGGAAGTCCAAGCTTTTCCGGCTCCGGAATGTCAAATGGAAGTGCCCGCATAACGCTTGCAAGTGTTCCTCTTTGCTTAAATACATTCACACGAAAGCGTCCGACACCGGGGATTGCATGGGCAAAGTCCGTCTGTCCTGTTTTCTCCAGCTCTTCTTCATGTCTTTTATCTAATAATGGTAAAATCAGGTTCTTCACATCATCCGGCATCAGCTTCTCTTCGCCCTCTGTATATAGCACACCATCAATACGATAATTCGGTGCTCTGCCAACAGAAAGATGAATATCAGAAGCTTTAGACTCTACCGAACGAATGAGGATTTCATTTAAATCATACATACTATCGCTCCTTAAGTTTTCGAATGTCCAGCTTTACTCATAAGAAGCTTTCAAAAGCTCCTCAATAGAAGTAATACCTGCAAGAACATCACGGATACCGTTCTCTCGAAGCGTCCGCATCCCGTTCCTTTTTGCTGCACGAATGAGGTTCTTTGAATCACTGCCTTCTGCAATGAGTCTTCGAAGCTCCTCATTCATTTCCATAATTTCAAAGATACCCTTTCTTCCATAATAGCCGGTATCATTACAAAGCTTACAGCCTCCCGGTTCATAAATCTCTACCGTCTCTTCTTCGGAAAAATACATCAGCCGCTTCTCCTCTGGCGTTGCAAGACGCTTCCTTCGACAATGCGGACAAAGCTTTCTTACAAGACGCTGTGCGATCACTCCTACGACAGAATCTGCTAACATATATCGTTCTACTCCCATATCTACCATTCTGTCAAGGGTTCCTGTCGCATTATTCGTATGTAAGGTAGATACGACCAGATGGCCTGTAATGGATGCCTGTACTGCAATGGATGCTGTTTCACTGTCACGAATCTCTCCAATCATGATAATGTCCGGATCCTGACGAAGAATCGAACGAAGTGCTGTCGCAAATGTAAGATTTACCTTGTTGTTAACCTGAATCTGATTGATTCCTTCTAATGCTGCCTCTACCGGATCTTCTACCGTAACAATATTCACTTCATCTTTATTCAGCTCAGAAAGAGCAGTATAGAGTGTTGTGGACTTACCACTTCCCGTCGGCCCGGTCACAAAAATGATTCCATGTGGATGAGACATCATATGATCAAATCTTGCCAGCTCATCCGGAGCAAATCCCAGCTCCTTCTTATCCTTCGTCAGATTCACTTTAGAAGAGATTCTAAGAACAAGCTTCTCTCCGTATACCGTAGGCACAGTAGAAACCCGGACATCATATTCCTGTCCGTCGATCACAAGAGATAATCTTCCGTCCTGTGGCTTTCTCTTTTCTGCGATATCCATACCACCCATAATCTTGATACGAGTGGAGATCGCCGGAAGCAGACTGCTGTCATATTCCATTCGGGTACATAACGCACCGTCAATACGATAACGGACACGCACTTTATTCTCTAAGGCTTCAATATGTATATCACTGGCTCTTTGTCTTACCGCCTGCTCTAATATAGACCGGACAAGCTGAACGATCGGTGCATCATTAATCTCACTGTCATCTGCTGTCACGGCAACACTTCCACGAAGCTGTGCTCTCTCTCTTGTAAAACGATTCACCGCATCAATGTTCTCTGCCTCACTGTAATTCCGGTCAATCGCCGCTGCTACCTCTCTTCTTGTCGCAATATATGGCTCAATCTGCATATTCGTCACGATCGCAACATCATCGATTGCCTCCATATCAAGCGGATCTGCCATTGCAAGATGAAGAATGTTCGCATTATAGGGATCTATCTCAAAAGGAAAGACCATATATTTCTTAAGCAGCCTGACATCTACGAGATTCTTTATCTCAGCAGGTACAGTAAGACCACGAAGCTGTACCGACTTAAGCCCCATCTGTGCTTCTAAGGCACGAGCGATCATCTCTTCTGTAATGAAACCTTCCTCAACAAGAATCTCACCAATCTTCTTATTCGTACCCTTTTGCATCTGCAATGCCTGCGTAAGCTGTTCTTTGGTCAGTACGTTCTGCTCAATCAGTAAGTCACCTAATCGCAGTCGGTTCCGTCGTCTTAATGCCATCTTTCTTCTCTCTTTCCGCTACAAAGCTACCTATTGTAAATATTATAAATCCTTGCTCGCAAAAAGGCTGCATTAGAAATCTTGCCTGATTTAAATGCAGCCTTTTTACTTTATCATTTTACGGCTATATATTTACGGCTATATATTTGATATGATTATTTTCTACCTTTTAACTATCTATTTAAAATTTAGCATATGCCATATTTAGTTGTCAATTACAAATTCGAAAAAATGGATAATTTACTCATCATTCTTTCTTAGGCAAATTAAATTAGAAATTTATTGATTTTACCGCCTATCTATACGATAATATTTCTGTCAGATATCAGACAGAGATCTAATCTTTTAAATAAGGAGGCAGTTATGAAAAAATTAACGAAACAGGAGAAACACGAGCAATGTATCCGTGAAATCCGTGGGACACTGATCGTAGTCGCCATTTGCTGTATATGGCATATCGCCAGTGCATTTTTACTCAACGGAACCGGTCTCTACTTTTTAGGTATGCCTGCATGGTTTAGTGTATCTACTTCAGGCACCATCGTACTATCTCTTCTTGGGGTATGGTATTTATTAAAGTATGTATTCATTGACTTTGAATACGATGATGAAGAAAGGGAGGAGGAATAATCATGTCTTTTGATCAAAAAATAATTCTTGCTATTTTTGTTATCTACCTTGCTTTAAATGCAATTATCGGCATCGTATTCAGCAAGCGGCAGGGAAGGAAACAAAATGTATCTTCCGAGAAAAAGTTCTTTATCGGCGGAAGAAATATGAATGGCCTGCTTTTAGCTATGACAACAATGGCAACCTACACCTCGGTAAGTTCCTTTATATCCGGTCCGGGTGCAGCAGGTCTTACTTATGGATATGCACAGGCATGGATTGCTACGGTACAAGTTCCGGTTACTTTTTTAGTTTTAGGGGTACTTGGTAATAAACTGGCAATGGTTTCAAGAAGAACCGGTGCGGTTACGGTTGTCGGCTATCTGAAGGCACGCTATAAAAGTGATGCTTTAGTTATCATTACCAGCTTACTTATGGTCGCCTTTTTTATGGCACAGATGATCGGACAGTTTACCGGTGGAGCAACTTTGATTTCTTCTATTACCGGACTTGATCATGTGACTTCCCTGCTGATTTTCGGGGCAGTTGTTATTATTTATACCGCTTTTGGAGGATTTAGTGCCGTTGCCATCACTGATACGATTCAGGGAATCATTATGTGTATCGGTACGTTTCTGTTTATTTTCTTTGTGTTAAAGGCCGGCGGCGGACTTGCCGGAATTGATGCAGGACTTGCGAAGAATCTTCCCGGTGTATACGATGACCTTTTTTCTGTATATACTCCCGGCACTCTGCTTAGTTTCTGGGTTCTGGTCGGTTTTGGTACTCTGGGGCTTCCACAAACGGCTGTCCGTTCGATGGGATTTAAAAATACAAAGAGTCTTCATTCTGCTATGTGGATCGGTGCTATTACCTGTAGTTTTATTATTGTCGGTATGCATATGGCCGGAACCTGGGCAGGTGCATTAGTAGATACCAGTAATCTTCCAACCTCTGATTACTTTATTCCATACATTGTTCAAAAGATTATGCCGGTAGGTCTTGCCGGAACCTTCCTTGCCGCTCCTATGGCCGCTGTTATGTCTACGGCTGACTCCCTCCTGATTCTTGCGTCTGCAGCAATCGTCAAGGACTTATGGCGTAACTATGTTATAAAAGATGACCCGGTCAAAATAGCTTCCTACAACAAAAATGTCGGAAAGTTAAGCACGCTTATTACCTTTGCATTCGGTATTATCGTTATTGTACTTACGATTAACCCACCGGACATCATTTTCTTCCTGAACCTGTTTGCCTTAGGCGGTCTGGAATGTAGCTTCTTCTGGCCACTGATTGGTGGATTGTTCTGGAAAAAGGGAACAAAGCAGGCCGCAGTCAGCAGCTCTCTCGGTGCCGCTGCAACCTATATATTTTCTTATTATAATGTACACATTGCAGGAATTAATGCTGTCGTATGGGGACTTCTTGCCGGAGCGATCCTGTACTTTGCAGTAGGAAAAGCAACCTGCAAAAATGGACTCGATGCAGATATTATTAAAAACTGCTTCTAGGATGTTTTTCAAAAACTCCTTTATACTGTTGTTTAATATAATATCTGCATCCTATCCTGCGAGGAGGAGTAAGCAAATATCTTGTAAGATTCCTCAATTCCTTCACAGACAGAAACTAAGAAACAGAGCAATAGAATATATGC
>CAKREJ010000114.1 GCA_934317185.1 uncultured Anaerobutyricum sp.
AAAGGAAAGCTAAAAACAGCCACACAACTTTTTGAGGGGCACTCCTCATTATAGATGGTGGCTGTTTTTTATATTACGCTAACTAATATTATTTTACACTTCCGTTTTTAAACATGAGCATCATTTCATTTGTGAGACTAAAATCATCCGGCTGGAGCTCAAGCTCTTCTCTGGTCTTCCATTCTGCCAGCTTTAATTCAGATTCATCCATATGGATATCGGTTTCACCGTCAACATCACAATAAAAACCAGCAAGAATATCATCGACGATTCCCCAGGGCTGTGATTTATAGTAACGGATGTTTTTTATCCGAAGCCCTGTCTCTTCGAGAACTTCACGCTGCACAGTTTCTTCCAGAGTTTCTCCAATTTCAGTGAAGCCTGCAACAAGTGCATAGTGAGCAAAACCTGTGCGGTACTTTGTGACAAGAATTTTATTGCCATTACATACACCGACAATAACAGCAGGCACGATTCGAGGATAAATAATGTGTCCGCAAGAAGGACACGTTAAAGCTCGCTCTGTAGTAGAGTGCACAGTTTTATTTCCGCAGCATCCGCAGAAACGGTTATTTTTATACCAGTTACTAAGCTGAAAGCCTGTAATAGCCGCAAAAATACGGTGCTTTGGGTGAACATCTTTTGTGCGAAGCTTACGGATCGGAGTAAATATAAAGTTTTTTGGAAGTTGTGCAGGTTCTTTTTCTAATAAAAAGTAATGAGTATCATCAACAGAAAAAAGATAAGTAAGGGTATCTTTTTCAAAAGGAAATGTAGAGTCTTCCTTTATAAAATCCTGAATTGTCGGGAAAAAGAGATAATTTTCATAATCTTTATAAGACGAAAGCTTGTGAAGAACCCCTTCTTTAGTAAAATATAAAACGATGCTGGAGTTATCCGGCTTTGCATTCGTATCAAAATGATTGTCTAATTTATGTGGGTAAATATCTTGGATCATAATGTCTTTTTAAACCTCCTGAAATTCAAGAATGCCCGGGCATTCTTGCTGCGAGATGTGAATGTTTCGCAGGTCCCAAAGGCAAACATCTTATTGTACAAGTACGAACGGAGTTTTGACCTTTTGACCCTAACATCATATAATAACAGAATAATGATTTAATGCAAGAGAGGATTTCTACTTTTTCCTCTATTGAAAGAAATCAGGAATTCATGATACAATTTATCTAATAATGTCTGATTTGGATGAATTAGTTCTGATGAGAGGGAATGGTTATAAAAAGCAGATGTTTTTAGAGGATGAAAGAAAAAAAGAAAGTTTGAGGAAAGGATATGACAAAGTTTTTTGTAAAGAAACCGTATTTTGTTCTTGTTACGGTAATCATCGTTTTGGTTATTGGTTTTGTCAGTCTTGGTGAGATGCAGACAGATCTTTTACCGGAATTAGAACTTCCTTATATGGCTGTTATTACAACAGAGATAGGAGCTTCTCCTGAAAAGGTGGAGAATGATGTAATTAAGCCGTTAGAGAGTACGCTTGGTACGATTAACGGGGTAGAGAAACTGACGAGTACTTCTGCCAATAATTATGGAATGCTTATGCTTGAATTTGCGGAAGATACCAATATGGAAGCCGCATTAGTCCGTGTGTCTAAGGCTGTGAATTCGTTGAGTCTGCCGGATGGCTGTGGGACACCGAATATTATGGAAATCAGTGCAGATATGATGGCTACAATGTATGCCAGTGTCAGCTACGAAGGAAAAGATATTAAGGAATTGTCTAATTTTACGGAAAAGACAATTAAACCATATTTAGAACGTCAGGATGGGGTAGCCAGTGTATCGGCTAATGGTCTTATCGAAGATCATGTAGAGATTCGTCTGAATGAAAAGAAGATTGATCGGATGAATGATAAAATTCTTGGACAGACCAATGACAAGCTTCTTGAGGCAAGTGATAAGATAGAGGAAGCGAGAGCATCTCTAAAAAAAAGCAAGGAACAGTTAAAAAAGCAGGAGAAATCCTTGAGCAGCAAGCAGGAAGAGACGAATCAAAAGCTTGCGGAGGCACAGACAAAGCTTGCAGAAGCTTTATCCCAAAAGGCGGCATATGAGGCAGAGCTTAATAGTTTAAAAGCGAGCCAGAGTGCATTAAGAGCAGAAAAAAAGGCATATAAAGATGCAGGAATTGAGAAGACATATCGCACCTTGAACAATACATTCAAAAGCTTGAATGCCACAATGGGAGAAGCTGCAAAGCAAATGGGGATTACAATCCCTTCCTCTGTAAAAGAAGCGATCAGGCATCCAAAGCAGTTTGAAGCATTTGTTTCATGGATGGAACAGATGGGATCTGGTGAACAATTCTCTAAGCTGACAGTAGATTCTTTGAAGCAGATGTATAAGGTGGTAGAAGTTCGGCTTCCTCAGATCGATACAGAACTTTCTAATTTGAAAATCAAAATAAAAGTACAAAAGACCATTATTGCTAAGTTAAAAGAGCAGATGAAAGGACTGGATAAACAACAGTCTAAATTAATTGCCGGTGGATATTCTGCCGCAGCCGGCTTTGGTGCCGGACAGGCACAGATTGCGGCAGGAAAAACGCAGATAGCGTCTGCACAGAAGGAACTTGATGATGCAGAAGATAAACTGGAGGATTCCAGAAAGGCTGCAAGAGAGAATGCAAATATCGATGCATTATTGAGCCTGGATACTTTGTCCACAATGATTTCAGCACAGAATTTTTCTATGCCCGCAGGCTATATCGAAGATAAGAGTGCACATCAGTGGCTTGTAGAAGTTGGAGATAACTTTACAAATGAAAAGCAGCTTAATAATCTTGTACTCACAAAGATTGACGGAGTAGGAAAGATTCGGGTAAAAGATGTTGCGGATGTGACAGTTGTGGATAATCAGGGAGAAGCGTATTCGAAGGTAAATGGAGAAAATGCGATTCTGTTATCTGTATTTAAAGGAAGTACATCAAATACAAGTACGGTGTCACAAGGAATAAAGAATGCATTTAAAAAACTGGAGAAGAAATACAAAGGTCTTTCTTTTGCAATTATAATGAATCAGGGAGAGTATATCAATATCATAATAAAGAGTGTATTGAGTAGTATTTTATTAGGTGCGGTACTGGCAATTATCGTACTTGCCCTCTTCTTAAAAGATATACGCCCGACGATTGTTGTTGCCTTTAGTATTCCGTTTAGTGTATTATTTGCAATAATTATTATGTATTTTACGGGAATTAATATTAATGTTATGTCGCTGGCAGGACTTTGTCTTGGTATCGGTATGCTCGTAGATAACTCGATTGTAGTTATGGAAAATGTTTACAGACTCAGTAATGAAGGAATGTCCGCTCCAAAAGCAGCGGTGTACGGAACTAAGCAGGTAGCCGGTCCGATTTTAGCTTCTACGATCACGACAATCTGTGTATTTCTTCCAATGGTTTATACATCCGGTATGGTAAGTCAGTTATTGATTCCGTTTGCATTTACGATATCCTACGCACTGATTGCTTCTTTGCTTGTGGCACTTACCGTCGTTCCGACGATGGGTTCTGTACTCCTTCGAAAAACAAGGGAGATAAAACAACCGTGGTTTGATAAAATAAAAGAGATGTATGGGAAGCTGTTGGATCTGGCTCTTCGTTTTAAGTTTATTCCGTTAGCTCTTTCTGTTGTTCTACTTATTCTTTGTGTGATACAGAGTATGAGAACCGGAATTGTTATGATGGATGATATGGACAGTAATCAGATTGCGGTAAGTATGACATTGAATGACAACGTTAAAAAAGAAAAGGCTTATGAAACTGCGGATGAGGTTATGGGAATTTTATCAGGAGTAGATGGTATTAAAAAGGTAGCGGCTCTTGATGGAAATGCCAGCGTGACTTCAAGTATGATGGAAACCGGAGCAACCGATAACTATACAACATTTACTTTTAATATTATTACAGAAGACAACATTAAAACGACGAAAGAATTTCGTAAAATCCGAAAAGATATCGAGAGTAAGACGAAACAGGTGAACTGCAAAAAACTTACAGTCTCTTCCTCTGCAACAGGAGATATGTCCAGCCTTCTTGGAGGAGGTCTTTCTGTTAATGTATATGGAGAAAATCAGCAGAAATTAATTAAGATCAGCGAAGATGTTGTAAAGATGATGAAAAATATCTCTGGAGTAAAAACAGCAACAAACGGTATCGAAACTGCGGATAAAATGCTGCATTTAAAAATTGATCGAAATAAAGCAGCAGAACATGGACTTACGATAGCACAGATTTATCAGGAAATCGCAAAACATACGACAACAGAAAAAAATGCGATTACCTTAAATATGGATGATAAAGATGTAGAAGTGAATCTGATTAATGAGACAGACAAACTCACCTATGAAAACATTTTAGACATGAAAATTGAAACAACAGAAAAAAACAGCGATGGCGAGGATGAAAAACATACATACAAACTGTCGGAATTTGCATCAGAAGACGATGGATACAGCATGGAAAATATCACCCGGGAAAATCAAAAGCCGTATCTGACGGTGACAGCAGAATTAGAAGAAAGTGCCAATGCGACCTTGCTGTCAAGAAAGCTACAAGAAAAGATCGATAAATATAAAGCACCAGACGGTTATGAAGTAGAACTTGCCGGAGATGCAACACAGACAACAGAAATGTTAAAACAGATGGGAAAAGCATTAGCACTTGGATTTTTACTTATTTATCTTGTTATGGTAGCACAGTTTCAGAGCCTCTTATCTCCATTTATTGTTATTTTCACCGTACCACTGGCCTTTACAGGGGGAATGATCGGACTTGGAATTTTCCATTTGTCCATTTCATCAATGGCATTAATGGGCTTCATGATCTTGATGGGAACTGTCGTTAACAATGGTATTGTATTTGTAGATTACGTTAATCAACTACGGCTTGACGGCATGGAAAAAAGGGAAGCACTGCTTGAGACAGGAAAGACAAGAATGCGTCCGATCCTTATGACAGCACTCACAACAATCCTTTCTATGAGTGTTATGGTATTTTCACAAGATGCCGGAAATGCAATGCAGAAAGGAATGGCAGTAGTCGTAGCATTTGGACTTCTATACGCAACACTTATGACATTATTCATTGTTCCGGTAATGTATGATATCCTCTACCGCAAACAACCAAAAAAAATAGATATAGACAATCCTGATTTGAAGAAGTGACGAAAAATAAAAAGTATCTTATAGCATCTGTGCCAGTAGTCGCTGCATCTTGAATGCTTGCATAAAGGCTCGCATTCAATACTTGCTCCGAGGTCACATCTGCTATAAGATACTTTTTATTTTTCTGTCTGATCCAAATCAGGTAGAAAACCGGGGGAATCTCCATAAGTGTGGCTCTTTATTTTACAACCTTTCCCTCCAGTACAGATTTCGTAAAAATTTTTTCAAAGAGCAACATAAACT
>CAKREJ010000115.1 GCA_934317185.1 uncultured Anaerobutyricum sp.
CATATCGCAGCAAGAATGCCGGGGCATTCTTGAATAGGTGTGAGATAACTCCCATCCTGGCCCATATCGCAGCAAGAATACGGAAGTATTCTTGAGAGTTGTTAGATCAACAAAAATATCCGGTTTTTTTAAACCGGATATTGCAATTTATAGAGATATTTTGTAAGATGGTATCAGGTTTATAAGTTGTATATTTCGTATATGCAATATATGTTGATATTCATTTGGAATAATTTCTCAATATAAATTTTAAAATTGCTATGTACTCAGATTTCTTTCTATGTTACAATAATTTTAAGCAAGTCATTTTTTAGTCATAATCTTGTAATATAATTTTAACAAATAACAATGAAAGGAAGATGTCTAATGCTCACAAGCAGATTGCTGATTGTAGGTCAGAGAGAAGCGGAGTGCAAAGAGATGGCAGCTTATTTCCAGGATAGTGGTTACAATGTAATCTGGTGTACAGAATATGATGAAGCCGGAGAGATTCTTTCACGAGGGAAGAATAAACCGGATTTACTGATTTTTGATATGGATTTACCAAAAAGACGAGAATATGAGGCGATTGAAAGGATAAAGACTCTTTCAGATATGGCAATCCTCATATTAGCACAGGATGATAAGCTGGACAGCCAGCTATATGCGTATTCTAAGAAGATTGATGATTATATGGTCAAGCCGGTACCTTTGCCGTTATTAGAGGCACATGTGGAGGCAATCATACGGAGAACTGCTGAGAAGAGGAACCCTGTAGAATCGGTGGGAGCGTTGTCAATTGATTATGAAGGAAGAAAGATTTATCTGGCAGACAGGACATTAAAAGTAACTGCAAAGGAATTTGATTTGCTGGAATATTTTGTAAAGCATAAAGGAATGATTCTTTCCAGAGATAAGATATTGGATTCTGTATGGGGATTTGACTATATAGGAGGGTATCGGAGTGTAGATACTCTGGTGAAGAAGCTTAGGGCGAAGTTGACAAAGGAGTATCCTTACATAAAAACAGTCTATGGTGTGGGGTATTGCTTTGATGTTTAATGTGCTGTATCTATGGGGAGTACAGAGGACATCTTTTGATAATCCAGAGAAAATGATGTAAAGCATCAAAAGGGAGGAAGGAGAGTTTGATGAAAGTAAAGCGAGTAGTCGGTGTACTTGCGGCGTTATTATTATGTGTTTGCCTGATCACACCGCTTAGTACCAATGCAGCAGCAAAGGTTCGTGTAAGAACAGTAAGGGGAGTGACAGGTTCCTATTCCGGAAGAATGAATTCCTGCTACGTGAATGGGAAGAAGATTGGATTAACTAAGATTCCTATTTTTAAGAAGTCAGGAGCATATATGGGCTCTGCATCAGCGATTTTTAAACACAGTAATTTAAAAGTAAAAATGACAGTTAAAAATGGTGTATTAACGTTAAAATACGGACCGAATACAGTGGTTATGAAGGCAGATAGCAGAACAGCAATAACGAATGGGGTAAGAAGTGAAATGGGTGCCCCTGTTATTAATGGAACATACACTGCTACAGGGAAGAGACGCTGGATAGTACCATTAAAAAGTGTATGTACAAGATTAGGTATTAATTATAAATTATCTGGTGGAAAGATTTATATTTCAGGAAATACACAGAGTAGTGTGTCAAATAACGGTAATCATACTACAGAAACTACAACAGAAAAAGAGCCAGAAACGGTAGAAAGTAAAGATAAGATCAAAGTTGTAATAGATGCCGGTCACGGTGGTTCTGATTCCGGAGCAACGGGCAATGGAATGGCAGAAAAGAATATGACATTGGCGATTGTTCTTGCAGCGAAGAAGTCTTTTGATCGAGATGACAGATTCCAGGTATCTTATACAAGAACATCGGACAGTTATCCAAGCTTATCCCAACGTGCGAATTTAGCGAACAATAAAAATGCAGATATGTTCCTTTGTATACATATTAACTCAGCAAGTGCTTCCGCACATGGAACAGAAACTTTGTGGAGTAAGGGAAGAAATTCTGTGACACAGAAGAAGGGATTGACCTCAAGAGAGCTGGCAACGGCAATGCAAAGTGCGGCGGTAGCAGCTACCGGATTTACAAATCGAGGACTTGTAGACAGACCAAATTTATATGTTTTAAAACATACAAAGATGCCGGCTTGTCTTATTGAATATGGTTTTATCAGTAATAAAACAGAAGCAGCAAGGATGAAGGCGAATACGACAGCCTATGGAAAAGCACTCTATAAGGCGGTTGTCAATCTGATGAAAAAACAGGGCAAATATTAGATAAGATTATTCATAGAGTATATTGATATTTGCAGGAAAAAATCATATAATGGGTATTGGCAAATCTCACAGCAAGATAATATTTTGTGTTGCTGTGAGATTTTTATGTGATTAAAACACAAGATGTTGTATAAAGTATCATTGCATCATACAAAATTGTGTGTTACAATGGCAATGCATGATTTTTTAAAAATTTATAATTGGAGTGTTGGTATGAAGATCATTAAAAGAAGTGGAATGGAAGTTGAATTTGACCGAAGCAAGATTATTGCAGCGGTTAAGCGTGCGAATAACAGTGTTGTGGAAGCAGAAAAAGTAAGTGATGAGCAGGTAGAGAAGATTGCAGAGAATGTAGAGACTATCTGCGATGGGATGAACCGTGCTCTTAATGTAGAAGAGATTCAGGATTTAGTAGAGAATCAGATCATGAACCAGAAGGCATTCCGTCTGGCAAGTAATTATATTACTTACCGTTATAAGAGAGCATTAGTTAGAAAGTCCAATTCTACAGATAAACAGATTTTAAGTCTGTTAGAGTGTAATAACGAAGAAGTTATTCAGGAGAATTCTAATAAAAATCCAACGGTTAACAGTGTACAAAGAGATTACATGGCCGGAGAGGTAAGTAAGGATATTACGAGACGTTTCCTTCTTCCACCGGAAATCGTTGAAGCCCATGAGAGCGGAGTCATTCATTTCCATGATTCTGATTATTTTGCACAGCATATGCATAACTGCTGTCTTGTAAACTTAGAAGATATGCTTCAGAATGGAACAGTGATCAGTGATGTTATGATCGAGAAGCCAAAGAGCTTTTCTACAGCATGTAATATTGCGACACAGGCAGTCGCACAGATTGCAAGCTCTCAGTATGGTGGACAGAGTATTACACTTTCTCACCTTGTTCCTTTTGTGCAGATCAGCCGTGAAAAATATCGTCGTGATGTTCGTGCGGAGTTTGAGGCAGAAGGTCTGGAAATGAATGAACAAAAGATAAATGAAATCGCAGAGATGCGTGTGAGAAAAGAAGTAAAACAGGGTGTTCAGGTTATTCAGTATCAGGTAATTACTTTAATGACTACGAATGGTCAGGCTCCTTTTGTTACCGTATTTATGTATCTGGATGAGGTAGAAGAAGGTCCGGCAAGAGATGATCTTGCTATGATTATCGAAGAGATGCTTAACCAGCGTATTCTCGGTGTTAAGAATGAAAAAGGTGTATATATCACACCGGCATTTCCTAAGCTGATTTATGTTCTTGAAGAAGATAATATTCACGAAGACAGCAAATACTGGTATCTTACAAAGTTAGCAGCCAAGTGTACAGCAAAGCGTATGGTTCCGGATTATATTTCTGAGAAAATTATGAAAAAGTTAAAAGACGGAAATTGTTATCCATGTATGGGATGCCGTTCTTTCTTAACCGTATATCATGATGAGAACGATAAGCCGAAATTCTACGGAAGATTTAATCAGGGTGTTGTAACATTGAATTTAGTTGATGTCGCTTGTTCTTCCGGTAAAGATATGGACAAGTTCTGGGAGATTTTTGATGAGCGTCTTGAATTATGTCATGAGGCACTTATGTATCGTCATAACCGCTTAAAAGGAACACCATCTGATGTGGCTCCTATTCTTTGGCAGAACGGTGCATTAGCACGACTCAAAAAGGGAGAGACAATTGATGAACTTTTATATAATGGATATTCAACAATTTCTCTTGGTTATGCAGGCCTTTGCGAATGTACAAGATATATGACAGGAAAGAGTCATACAGATCCGGAAGCTAAGCCATTTGCACTTGAAGTAATGAAGCATATGAATGAAGCGTGTGAGAAGTGGAGAGAAGAAAGTCATATTGACTTCAGTCTTTATGGAACTCCACTTGAATCCACAACGTATAAGTTTTCAAAATGTCTTCAGGAACGTTTTGGTATCATTCCGGGAGTAACAGATAAGAATTATATTACAAACAGCTATCACATTCATGTAACAGAGGAAATTGATGCCTTTGATAAATTAAGCTTTGAAGCACAGTTCCAGGAGCTTTCTCCGGGAGGAGCAATCAGTTATGTGGAAGTTCCGAATATGCAGAATAACATTGATGCGGTATTAGCGGTTATGAAACATATTTATGACAATATCATGTACGCAGAGCTTAATACAAAGAGTGATTACTGTCAGTGTTGTGGCTATGAAGGGGAAATACAGATCATAAGCGATGAACATGGTAAGCTTATCTGGGAATGTCCAAACTGTGGCAATCAGGATCAGGCAAAGATGAATGTTGCAAGAAGAACCTGTGGCTATATCGGAACACAGTTCTGGAATCAGGGAAGAACACAGGAAATTAAAGAAAGAGTAATGCATCTGTAGAATATTACGAAATGGCAGGGACTTATGTATGGCATATAAAATCCCTGCCATATTTTTATGAAAATGCCATTCATGTCATATTCAATGCTAAAATTGTTTTAGCTTACAAATTAATATTGTAAATATGGTGATGGTATTATAAAATATAATTAGTTTATCTTAGTCAGGAAGTCCCACTGTTATAAGGGATGGGTGATCATCATAATTATTTCACTGGGAAGTCTGATTATCGGCTTAAATTTGGGAAGAGGGAAGTGAATAAGTTATGTATTATGGAGAGATTAAAAAATGTGATATTGCGAACGGACCGGGTGTTAGAGTATCCCTTTTTGTAAGCGGATGTACGCATCATTGTAAAGGATGTTTTAATGAGGAAACATGGAGCTTTGAATTTGGACAGCCTTTTACAGAAGAAACAGAAGAACAGCTTTTAAAATTATTAGAGCCTTCTTATATATCAGGTCTTACAGTGTTAGGCGGAGAGCCTATGGAATATATGAATCAGGAAGCCCTTCTTCCATTTCTTGAAAAAGTAAAAACACGTTTCCCGGAAAAAACAATCTGGTGCTTTACCGGGTATGTTTTTGAAAAGGATATTTTAAACCGAATGCTTCCTAAGTGGAAATATACAAAAAAGATGTTGGAACAGATTGACTATCTTGTAGACGGTCCGTTTGTTATGGAAAAAAAGAATATTAGTCTTAAATTCCGCGGTTCTTCTAATCAGAGGATTATTGATGTAAA
>CAKREJ010000116.1 GCA_934317185.1 uncultured Anaerobutyricum sp.
ACGCAGCGACTACTGGCACATTTACCCTCTTTCTTTTTTTATTTTTCGTCCGTTACTTAGTAAATTAAATAGTTATTGTCCGTTTTTTATTACTTTTTTTAAGGTTAGGTCCTGATCAAGCAGAAGAATATCTGCCTTTTTCCCAATGCTGATAGAGCCTCTTTCTTCATAAATCCCAAGACTGATCGCAGGATTTTTGGTAGCACAGGCTACGGCTGTTTCTAATGGAATTCCCATCTGTGTGACGGCTGTTCGCATACAGTCTGCAAGATTTGTTACAGAACCTGCTAATGCTCCATCAGAGACGAGAGTTGCTCTGTTTCCTCTTACTTTTACATCTAGTCCTCCTAACGTATACTGTCCATCTGGCATCCCCGTTGCTCTCATACTGTCACTGATAAATATCATGCGTTGTGCACCCATCATTTTAAATACTGCCCTTACCATAGAAGGATGGATATGCACTCCGTCGCAAATGATTTCGGACATGGCATGTTCGCTGTCAGATGCTGCTCCGACGACTCCCGGTTCCCTGTGCGTAAAACCTGTCATTGCATTAAATAAATGTACTATATGATTAGCTCCCGCATCCAATGCTGCTTTTGCCGTTTCATAAGATGCATTGGTATGTGCTAATGAAATATTGACTTTATTTTTCATGTTCTTGATAAAAGGAACTGCATTCTCGCTTTCTTCCGGTGCAATTCCCAGAAATTTAACGAGGTTATCTGATGCCTTCAAAAATCTCTGAGCCACTTCTTCATTACATGGAATAATATTACGTTCATCCTGTGCACCTTTTTTTACCGGACTGATAAATGGTCCCTCCATATTAATACCAACAAAGTCTGCTCGTTTTTTATCATTTTCTTTTTCTGTCTTAGTGCTATCTTCGTATTCCTTTTTATACTCTGCCGCTGTTTTTAAAATACGCTCTAATTCTTCTACCGGAAGTGTCATTGTAGCCGGAGCGATTGCGGTAACACCAACACTCGCTTCGTACTCTGCAATCCGGCAAATGGCTTCTTTGTCTCCATCACAAAAATCATCTCCCATACAACCGTGAAAATGCAAATCAATCAATCCCGGAATGGCGTAAGCTCCATTTCCATCTATTACATCTTCTTCCAGTTTTTCTTGCTGTGCAAAAGAATCTGCAGTAATATTCAAATTTTTGAATGTTGCCTCTTTTTCCTTTTCTGTATATACAGCCACAATTTTATCTCCCTGTGTGATAATACCTCCCGAAATAAATTTCTCGGATTCTGTATATACTTTTACATTATCAATTATCATAATTATAATCTTCTCACTTTCTTTTCTGTAAAGGATATTTTTAAGCATATCTTTCCTGTATTCATGTATATCTATAGTTATCTATATTTATTTTAAACATTTAAAAATATCTCAGATTTATCATTTATCTGATTCCTTCTTTTCTTCGATTTTTTCTGCATAAGATTTTTCTAAAGCCTGCAGCGTCCGTTCATGCAATATTTTTTTCTTTTTTTCATCCTGCTCTACATAATAAGAATAAATAATATCGGTCATAACTAAAATTGGAAATTGTGGTGAAATTACATTTCCATGGTTTAAATGAAATAAAGATGGAACTAATACAACCTCTGTACAAAATTCTTTATAATCATCCCTGTTATTTGCAGTAAATAAAACTGTTTTGGCCCCTCGCTTTTTCGCTTCCTTTAACAGAAAAATAACTTCTTCCTTCTGTCCACCGATACTAAATCCAAAAACGAGGCTGTCCTCATCTTGAAAGACAGCCTGCATACGCATCAGATCTGTGTCTGTAATAGAATCTACATCTACACCGATACGCATAAAACGAATTTCCATCTCTCTTGCCGCAAGGCCGGAACTTCCCTTACCACATACCAGAACCTTCTTTGCCTTATTCAGATAATTTCCAATTCTTTCGATCTGTTTCTCATCTACAAGACTATATGAACAATTTAAAAGTTCCTGATAAGCATTCAATATCATCAATGTATTTCCTGCCATCATTTCCTTCTTCTCTACAAAATTCTCTTCATACTGATAAATAAATTCCCGATAGCCACGATAGCCACATTTTTGAGCAAATCGAGACAAGGATGCTTCTGAAACAAAAAGTGCCCCTGCTACTGCTTTTGCTGAAAAATCAGCCTTTTTCTGATTATTTATAAAGAAATCGGCAATGGATTTCTCAACCGTTGTAAATTTATTATAATTGGACTCTATGACCGGAATAACTGATTTAAAATAATGATCCATTGTTTATTTTCCAATCACTTCCACAAAAGACTTCGTAATAAGCTGTGGTCTTGTGATAATAGACCCAACAACAACGCTATACGCTCCCAATTCCAAAACTCTCTTCGCTTTTTCCGGTGTATTGATATTCCCTTCTGCGATGACTTTATGCTGTACTTTAGAAATAATCGTTCTCAAAATCTCAAAATCATTTTCTTCAATTTTATCTCCCTCGCTCTGTTTTGTATAACCGACCATTGTTGTTCCGATAAAATCAAAACCAAGTGTATCTGCATGGAGAGCTTCTTCTACTGTAGAACAATCTGCCATAAAAAGCTGCTTCGGATATTTTTTCTTTACTTCGTGAAAAAACTCATCTAATGTCTTGCCTTCCGGTCTTGTAGAGATTGTCGCATCCATTGCTATAATCTCCGGCTTTACTTCCATTAACTCATCAATCTCTTTCATCGTAGGGGTAATATAAATGTCACTATCCTCATAATCCCTCTTTACGATACCAATGATCGGAAGATCCACCTGTGTCTGAATTTCTTTAATATCTTCCTTTGTATTTGCACGGATTCCACTGGCACCACCAACCTTTGCCGCTAATGCCATTCTTCCCATAATGAAAGAAGAATGTAATGGTTCATCAGGAAGAGCCTGACAGGATACAATTAATTTTCCCTTTAAATTCTCAATCTTTTCTTTTATATTCATAATCTTTAATTTATTCCTTTCCTACTACTTTATTCCAGTCTCATGATTCGTGATTTCAAGTAAAAAATATTATTTCCCGCTTAGTATAATCCTTTTTAAAATTATTTTCAAATATTTTTACTATAACCGAAAGTACTTTCAATCAGGATTCTTTTTTATAGTTTTTCCCAGCAAAAACTGAAAGTAGCTTCCATATATTTTTATTCTATTGCTTTTTACTTTTTTCTGGGTATACTAAAGACACATACGAAAACGAGAACAAATTTTAAGGAGATTATTCTATTATGAGAATTTGCAGAGCAACAGATTACAACGACATGAGCAAAAAGGCAGCACAGATTATTTTTGCACAGATTATTATGAAACCAAATTGCGTCCTCGGTTTAGCTACCGGTTCTTCTCCAATAGGAACTTATGAGCAGTTAATCGAATGGTACAATAAAAAGGAACTTGATTTTTCTGAAGTAACCAGTATCAACCTTGATGAATACAAAGGATTAAGTCCAAAAGATCCACAGAGTTACCGCTACTTCATGAACTCACATTTATTTGATCATGTAAATATCGACAAAAATCGCACTTTCGTTCCAGACGGACTTGCTACTGATCCTAAAAAGTCCTGCGAGGAATATAATGCCAATATCATCAAGCAGGGCGGTATTGACTTACAGCTTCTCGGAATCGGAAGAAATGGACATATCGGCTTTAACGAGCCTGGCACTGTATTTAAAAAAGAAACACACTGTGTAGATCTTACAGAAAGTACGATCGAGGCTAACAAACGTTTCTTTGCCTCCGAAGCAGACGTTCCTCGTCAGGCATATTCTTTAGGAATCAAAAATATCATGCAGGCAAGAAAGATTCTTGTTGTTGCAAGTGGAGAAGATAAAGCAGATGCTTTATACAATGCTGTTCACGGCGAAATCACTCCTGAAGTACCAGCCTCTATCCTGCAGCTTCATAACGACGTAACCATCGTAGCTGACGAAGCAGCATTAAAAAGATTTTAAGTAAACAGACAAAATATATTGCATAGTATTTATTAAAAAAACGCTGCATCGTAGCTTTCACAAGCTATCGTGCAGCGTTTTTATGATCAATCTGATCAAAATTTAATTTAATGCAAAATCTCCATCAAAGTAATTAATCTTCATTGCCTCACGGACATCCTTCAATGTCTCGGCAGCCTTCTTTTCAGCAACTTTAGAACCTTCCTGTAAGATATCATATACATCCGGAATACGCTGTTCCCACATCTTTCTTCTCTCACGAATCGGTCCAAGTTCCTCTTCTAATACTTTATTTAAGAACTTCTTCACCTTAACGTCACCAAGACCACCTCTTTGGTAATGCTCTTTCAGTTCATCAAGATTCTGATAATCCGGAAGATATTCTGCAAAATATTCGTCCTTACAAAATGCATCCAAATAAATGAATACCGGATTGCCTTCTACCATACCCGGATCTTCTACACGAAGATGGTTCGGATCGGTAAACATAGACATAACCTTTTTCTTTACTACATCTGCTTCATCAGAAAGATAAATACAGTTTCCAAGTGACTTGCTCATCTTTGCCTTTCCATCAATACCCGGAAGACGGAGACATGCCTTATTGGATGGAAGAACAATCTGAGGATCTGTTAATGTCTCTCCATATACACTGTTGAATTTATGAACGATTTCCTTACATTGCTCTAACATCGGGAGCTGATCTTCTCCTACCGGAACTGTAGTTGCACGGAATGCGGTAATATCTGCTGCCTGACTGATTGGATAACAGAAAAATCCTACAGGAATACTCGCCTCAAAGTTTCTCATTTTAATCTCAGACTTAACGGTTGGGTTTCTCTGGACACGAGCAACCGTAACAAGGTTCATATAATAGAAAGTAAGCTCTGTAAGCTCAGGAACCATGGACTGAATGAAAATTGTTGACTTTGCCGGATCAATTCCACATGCCAGATAATCTAATGCTACCTGAATAATATTCTGACGTACCTTTTCCGGATGCTCTGCATTATCTGTAAGTGCCTGTGCATCTGCGATCATAATAAAAATCTCATCATACTCTCCAGAGTTCTGTAATCTGACCCTCTCTGATAATGATCCTACATAGTGTCCTACATGAAGACGACCCGTTGGGCGGTCACCAGTTAAAATTACTTTTTTCATTCTCTATTTATCTCTCCTTATTCAAGATTTTTTCGCTTTTCTTACCAGAATATTATATAACCCAATTCAAAAAGCGTCAACCGTTCCGCCCTTTTTCTTTCATGTTTCTTTCATCAAAGAAATGTGACTCTAAGACACTATTATCCATCGAGAAATCATCATAAAATAAATAAAAGGAACAATTCCCACATAACCCCGAGGAAATGGAGCGTGGTATTATGAAAAAATCAAAAAATGT
>CAKREJ010000117.1 GCA_934317185.1 uncultured Anaerobutyricum sp.
ATAGCATCTGGGATATCCATCTCAGAAGACTCTACGATCTGGTCGATAAGAGCGTTCTGTGCAGCAGCCTTTGCCTGTTCTTCTTTAGCTGTAGCAAGCTTCTCTTTGATATCATCCTTGTACTGTTCAAGAGTATCAAACTCTGTTGTATCCTGTGCAAAATCATCATCGATTGCTGGAAGCTGTTTTTCTTTGATTCCAAGAACCTTTACATGGAATACTGCAGCTTTACCAGCTAAATCTTCTGCATGGTACTCTTCTGGGAAAGTAACTTCTACATCTTTCTCACCGTTAATCTCAACACCGATCAACTGCTCTTCAAAATTGTCAATGAATGTATGGGAACCAATCACTAACTGCTGATTCTCTGCTGTACCACCGTCAAATGCAACACCGTCAACAGTTCCAGCATAGTTAAGAGTAATAATATCTCCATCCTGAACTGCTCTGTCTTCTACAGTGATCTCTCTGGCGTTCTGTTCCTGTGCTTCCTTTAATTTAGCTTCTACTTCTTCATCTGTTACATCAGCAGAATCTTTCTGTACGTCTAAACCTTTATACTGACCTAATTTAACTTCAGGCTTTAAAGCTACTTCTGCTGTGAAAATGAAGTTCTGTCCTTTTCCAATCTGAGTTACGTCTACCTCCGGACGGGAAACTACATCAAGACCGCTCTCTTCTAATGCTTCTGCATATGCTTCTGGCATAAGTTCGTTCGCTGCATCTTCATAGAAAACTCCTGCTCCGTATTCTTTTTCAATGATATACATAGGTACTTTTCCTTTACGGAAACCTGGCAGATTAAAAGAGCCCTTCTTCTTATTATAAGCTTTCTTCATTGCTGCATCAAACTTAGATGCCTCTACCTCGATAGTAAGCTTGGCCATATTATGCTCTAATTTTTCAACCTGTACGCTCATTTTTTAGTATCCTCCTTAATATGTTCCTTATTTAAAGTTTATTCATAGTAAACTCACTTTGTATTTTAATTATATGAAAACACATTTAAACATTATAACATGAGAAATATTCACTGTCTATAAAAATTTAACGAAAAACTGATAGAAAAACATAGAAACAAGCCGTCTGTCCTCATTGTTTATATAGGACAGGCGGCTCGTTCTTACGGTATTCTGATTTCAGTAAGGGACTTTCTCTAAAGAATCAGCAAAACTTATCGGCTCTGACCAGCCATCTCCTCTTCCTGTTTCTTAATCATTTTACGAACCATTTCTCCTCCGATGGAGCCGGCATCTCTCGCAGTTATATCTCCGTTATATCCCTGTTTTAAATTCACACCAAGCTCATTGGCTACTTCCATTTTAAAACGGTCCATTGCGTCTCTTGCTTCCGGTACTTCTACTCTGTTAGATGAAGAATTTTTATTACTTGCCATTGTCTTTACCTCCGTAATGAATCTTCAATTGAATACCGTAATCCTATTGTGTGCAGATTATAGAGAAATATAATGGCAAATACAGGAATCTTTTGAAATACTTTCGAGAATTAGTCCTCTTTTGCTGCACTTTTATTTCACGCTTATTCTACTCCTATTAAAGAAAGAATTTCGTTCGGTTTTTTTATGATTATTTTAGCTCCATGCTCTTTTAAGAATTCCTCACCACGAAATCCCCAGTCACATAAGATTTCATCCATTCCACTGTTTCGTGCCGTTTCAATATCTACATCAGAATCACCGATATAAACAGAGCTTTCTACTACACTTCCAAGCTCTTTTAAAGCTTCTCTTACTGTGTCCGGAGCTGGTTTTTTACGAATTCCTTCACTTTCTTTTTCGCCGATTGCAACGGAAATCATCCCTTTAAAATATATTTCATTTAATTCTTTTACTGCAAAATCTGCCTTATTAGAAACAATCGCAATCTTAATGTTATGTTCTTTTAAAATATGCAGGAGTTCCATAATCCCTTCATACGTTTTTGTGGTATCATTACAGTGTGCTCCGTAATGCTCTTTAAATAAAGCAAAAACCTCTTCAAAGTTCGGATCATCTTTTCCTCCCGGAATTGCCCTCTGGATAAGCAGCAAAATTCCATTGCCAACAAATCTTCGGACTTCATCCAACGTACGTTCCGGATAGCCAAAATGACGCATCGCATAGTTTACACTGTTTTTTAAATCTTCTAATGTATCAAGTAATGTTCCGTCTAAGTCAAATACCACAGTGTCTTTTTTATTCATATTTTAAATTCCCATCCTTTTTTAATTTATCATCCATGCTATCTTCCACACTTACAATTACATAGGACGGTACAGCATACTTCGATTAATATCTTTGACAGAAGCTGCTCCGCACATCGCCATCGTGTCAGAGAGTTCTGCAGCAAGCTTCTCAACATAAAGCTTTACGCCCTCTTCGGCTCCACCGTACACGGCCTGTACAAATGGTCTTGCAATAAGCACAGCATCTGCTCCCATCGCTAATGCCTTAAAAATATCTGTTCCCTGACGGATACCACCATCTACAAATATCTTCATCCTTCCCTGATTCCACTCTACAATTCTTTCTAACACTTCTGCTGTTGCCGGTGTCTGGTCAAGCACTCTTCCACCATGATTCGATACAACAATTGCACTTGCTCCCGCATCCAGTGCCTTTTTAGCTCCTGCTACTGTCATAATTCCTTTTATGATAAAAGGAATTCCCGCTGCATTCACGATTTCAGCAAGCTGTTCTACCGTTTTACTTCCTGCCGGTGGATTTAGATTTTTAAGGAACGGCAGACCCGCTGCGTCGATATCCATCGCAACCATCTTAGCACCAGACTCCTGTACCATATTCATCTTTTCACGGATTGTCTCAATATTCCACGGCTTTACCGTTGGAATTCCCTGTCCATGATTTTTCCGGATTGCTGCCGTTGCCGCTTTAAACACATCCGGATTTGTACCATCACCTGTAAATGCCGCAATTCCATTTGCAGCACAGGCAGATACTAAAATATCATTATATGCCAAATCATCATACTTATCTCCGTAATGAAGCTTCATCGCTCCAACCGGTCCTGCAAAAAATGGATATGCGAACTTCTCTCCGAATAATTCAATGCTGGTATCCGGTGTTACGTTCTCACAAATGGTATCCATGTTAATACGGATATCTTTCCATGCGTTATAATTTCTCACAGCAACATCGCCCACGCCTTTTGCACCCGGTCCCGGCATCTGATTCTTACAGGCTCTTCCATCACACTGTGGACAAACCTTACAATATGGTCCGATCTGTGTTCTTGCGTTCTTCATAACCTCTTCATATGTCATACCATTATACCTCCAATTTGTTGTAGTAAAATATCCTCAGCAATCCATCCAAAGCGTGCTTCTTTACATTTCCAAGATTCAAGAATGCCCCGGCATTCTTGCTGCGAGATGTGCAGAGATGGGAGTCATCTCACATCTGATATACATTATTTATACACCTCCATTGCTAAAAAAGCAATTCACCTGATGTACTATTTTTTATACTATCACCACCTGTAAAAAAGAAAGTCATCTCACATCTGATATACATAATTTAAACTCAATCTTTATGATGGTATTTTTCTTCGTACTCTGTAATCATAGTCTGCCTTTTATGTTTTCTAAGTCCTCGATACACAAGCTTTCTTATAACATCATAAATAACGGCAAACAATGGTACTCCGATAACCATACCGACAACTCCCCACATTCCTCCAAATAAAAGGATGGCAAATAATACCCAAAAGCTTGAAACTCCTGTCGTATTTCCGAGAATCTTCGGTCCGATCACATTTCCATCAAGCTGCTGTAATACGAAAATAAACACAATGAAGTACAGACAATGCATTGGATTTTCTAAAAGCAACAGCAGACCACACGGAATCGCCCCGATAAACGGTCCAAAAAACGGAATAATATTTGTAATTCCGATAATCACACTAATAAATGCCGGTGCTTCAAATCCCATGATCGATGTACCTGCAAAACATAAAAGTCCGATAATCGCAGAGTCGATAATCTTTCCTACTAAAAATCCATTAAACATCTTATCTGTATAACGGATCTCTTCTTCAATAATTCCTGCCCACTTATCAGAAAATACTCCATGTAAAATAAGACCGGCCTGTGCACCAAACAGCTTCCTGCTCCCCAGCAAATATGCAGAAATCAAAAATCCAAGAGAAATATTCTTAAGAACTCCCAGCACTCCAAAAACCTGCACACTTAAGCTGTTTATGATACTCTGCACCTTCTGAATCGTATCAACATTCAACAGGCTGTTGATATGACTCTCTGCCTGACTGGAAAATTCCTCAAAATACGCCTGTAATTCCGGCTGATTCTCAAGCATATGCTCAATCCAATTATTAATCACCGTAAGCTTTTGCGGAACCATCTCTATAATCCTCATCACACTGTCCCACACCTGCGGAATAATCATCATAATAACCAGCCATACAATCGCCAATGCCACACATAATGAGATTACGATCGCTATGAAACAAATAAATCTTCTTCCCTTTCCTCTGGCCTTTGGAAAAATCTGAAACAGCTTTTCCTCTATCTTATTACACAAGGGAGCCAGAAGATACGCAATTGCCGCACCATATAAAAATGGTTTCAAAATTCCGGTAATACCTTTTAGCAGTTCAATAATAACCCTCATTTTAAACAATACAAATGCACATAAAATTCCTGATGCCAGTATTGCCGCTCCGGTAATCCCTATCTTTAAATACCTCTTCATATCATCATCCTTCACCAGCCATACGCTTCCTTTCTTCAGATGTCTCCTGTACACTTTCTGAAAACAATCTTCTACTATTATAATCCCCAGAAAAAAACAAATGAAACACCTTCTTTTGTGTCAATACACTAGTATACCCCACCACAACAAAATTTACAATATTACTATTTAGTTCATTAGAGGCGGACGAACCCCGGAAATAAAAGAATCCTTATTTGTTGAAGAAAACGGACGAAAAATAAAAAAGTATATAGTAGCATCTGTGCCAGTAGTCGCTGCGCATTGAATGTTCGCAAGAAAGCTCGCATTCAATACTTGCTCCGAGGTCACATCTGCTACTATATACTTTTTTATTTTTCTGTTTTTTCATCAATTCTTCAAATAAGGATTCTTTTATTTCTGCGGTTCTCGTCTGTTGCTAAATTGAAGATGAGAACTAAATAGTGTGGGAAGGAAGAGGGGGAGAAGACGGAACGAATTGGCTGTTTTGATAGATTATAGATTAATGCTATGTGAATCTTCTTCTGTTTTTGATAATATTTCGCTGAATATTATGGGTTTAGACCGAATTATAAATATATTGCCACAATATTTTATATTTCATGTGAGATAGGTCACTTTTTGTAGCAAGAACTCTTCTCATTCTTAAAT
>CAKREJ010000118.1 GCA_934317185.1 uncultured Anaerobutyricum sp.
CAAGACCGAATGTAAAACGATAATCTGGCCCGGATTGTTTTCAGGTGGGTCGCTAGAAGCTGCTGGCAACAGCAGAAGTAGACAGATGATCATTCACGACATAACCCGGCTTATCGTCCGGCTCTTTTTAACATATTATATCAGATGTGAGATGGCATACATCTCGCAGCAGGAATGCCGAGGTATTCTTGAAAATGAAATTTAGCAGATTAATGAAAACAGCAAAAATCCTACGACAGTATCCGTAATGTCAGATACTATCGTAGGATTTTTTATTTTTCGTATTTTTAACTGATGAAATCCAGATGCATTATTTCAGATTCTGAATCTCTAACGGATCATAGGTCGTCATCTGATATACATAGTAATTAAGCCAGTTCGTATACAGAGTATTCGCATGACATCTCCATGACTTTACCGGTCCAAGCTCTGGCTTATCGTCTTTATAATAACGTTTAGGGAACGGAACATTATCCATTCCTTTTGCCAAATCTCTTTTATATTCCCCGTCAAGTGTCATAACATCATACTCAGGATGCCCGGTCACAAAAATCTGTCGTCCTTCTTTTGCTATAATAATAAAAGGACCTGCTTCCTCGGAATCTGCCAAAATCGTCAATTCCGGATTTTTCTCTACATCTTCTCTGACGATTCGGGAATGTCTGGAATGCGGTGCATTAAATACATCATCGAATCCTCGGACAAGAGGAGTCTTTCTGTGAATCGTACGATGTTCAAAAATTCCAAATATCTTTTCATCTAACAGTTCCTTACGCACACCATAATGATAGTAAAGACCTGCCTGTGCTGCCCAGCAGATGTGGAAAGTTGAAGTGACATGTGTTTTAGACCACTCCATGATTTCCACTAATTCCGGCCAGTAATCTACTTCTTCAAAATCCAGTGTTTCTACCGGTGCTCCTGTAATGAGCAATCCATCAAAGTACTGCTGCCTTATTTCAGGGAAAATAGTATAAAATGTTTCCATATGGGTTCTGGATTCATTCTGTGCATTATGTGTTTCCGTTTTTAAAAAGGTAATGTCTACCTGCAGTGGTGTATTTGAAAGACTTCGTAACAACTGAAGCTCCGTTTCCTGCTTCGTAGGCATCAGATTCATGATAATAATCTTTAATGGACGAATATCCTGTCTTAAAGAACGTTCATAATCCATTACGAAAATATTTTCATGTTCCAGTATTTTTTTTGCTGGCAAATCAGTATTTATTCTGATTGGCATATATTTTCATCTCTTTTCTATTATTAGTATGTAACTATTCAAGGCTGTACGCAGAAAAGCCCTAAAAATTTCCACGAATAATTCCGCCTGAATAGTTATCCAAATCATTTTATTCAATCATCGAAAGAAATTCTTCTTCTGTGATTACAGGTATTCCGAGTTCTTTTGCTTTCTTATTCTTACTTGAAGAAGACATTGTATCGTTATTGATAAGATAATCTGTCTTCTTAGAAACTGAACCTGTTACCTTACCACCAAGGCCTTCTATCTTTTCTTTTAATTCTTTACGATTTGAAAAATGTTCTACTGTTCCGGTAATAACGAATGTCTTATCTAAAAGACTCTGTTCCTGTACTCCTTCTTCTGATACACTTTCCACTTCAAAATGTAAATACGGAAGCAGCTTTTCAAGAAGCTTCTGGTTATGAATATTATCAAAGTAATCCCTTACACTTGTTGCGATTACTTCTCCGATTCCATCAATCTGCGTCATTTCTTCCACCGATGCCCCTCGAAGATTCTCTAAGGAATTGTCAAAATGACGACATAAAAGCTTCGCATTAGAGCTTCCAACATTAAGAATTCCAATGCCGTAAACAAAACGGAATAACTGTGTCTGTCTTGACTTTTCAATGGACTGAATCAGATTATTATACGACTTCTCACCAAATCCGTCCATAGCAATAATCTGCTCTTTATATTGTTCTAAAGTGTACAGATCATTCAATTCAGCCAAAAATCCCTGCTCAATCATTTTCATCAAGGTCGCTTCCGAGAGTCCTTCAATATCCATCGCATCACGACTTACATAATGAGAAAAAAGCTTAACTTTTTTTGCACTGCAATATGGATTTATGCAGTACAGCGTCTTCACATCATTCTCAATTCGCACTTCTGTCGCACCGCCACAGGCAGGACAATGTGCGATCGGACTGCACGTTCCACTTCTCGTCAGATTCTCAGCAATCTGTGGAATAATCATATTTGCCTTATAAACTTTGATATGATCATTCTCTCCAAGTTCTAATCCCTCCATGATACTGATATTATGAAGGCTTGCACGACTGACTGTTGTCCCCTCAAGTTCCACCGGTTCAAACACAGCAATCGGGTTAATAAGTCCCGTCCTTGACGGACTCCACTCAATATACAAAAGCTTGGTTTCTGCTTCTTCATCTGCCCATTTAAATGCAATAGCATTCCGAGGGAACTTCGCCGTTCTTCCAAGAGAATTCCCGTAGGCAATATCATCATAGATGAGAACAAGTCCATCCGAAGGGAAATCATTTTCTACGATTTTTTCTGAAAAATGCTGAATTTCTCCGATAATATTTTCTCTTGTCACTCTCTTATACGGCACGATTTCAAAGCCCAGATCCTGTACCCAAAGCATATTGCTTTCAATAGAATTCTCCAGCTCTCTTCCTTCTGCCTTTACAAGTGCAAATGCAAAGAAAAATACATTTCTACTAGCTGTCACTTCATTATTCAACTGCCTTACGGAACCACTGCACAGATTACGTGGATTTTTGTAACGGGCATCCACATCCTCTATTCCTTCATTGATCTTTCGAAAATCAGAATACTTGATTACTGCTTCACCACGAAGAACCACTTCACCGGCAAAAGGAATCTTTGCCGGAAGATTTTTAAATACTCTGGCATTATTTGTGATAACCTCACCTACAATACCATTCCCCCTCGTTACTGCCTTCTGCAAAATACCGTCACGATAAGTAAGCACAACAGTAAGACCATCCATCTTCCAGGAAAGAAGTCCTTCCCTCTCACCTAGCCAGTCTCGCAATGCTTCCGGACTCTTTGTCTTATCCAGAGACAACATCGGACTCTCATGCGTTTCCTTTTCCAGTTCACTAAGAACTTCGTAACCGACATTCTGTGTCGGAGACTGGCTCATAACAATACCTGTCTCTTTCTCTAATGCCTGTAGTTCATCATATAATTCATCATATTCTTTATTTGAAAACACTTCCCTGTCTTCCTGATAATATGCTTTAGAAGCCTTATTTAACACTTCCACAAGCTCCTTCATTCTCGCCTGCTTATCCATGATAAACTCCTCCCGGCTTTCTTCCGGCAAGTCTTTCAAGCTTAGAAAGCTCCTCACCGGTAACCTCCCGATACTTTCCTGTCGGAAGATCTCCCAGATGAATGTTCATAATACGAAGACGCTTTAACTCTCTTACTCTATAGCCACACGCCTCACACATACGACGAATCTGACGATTCATTCCCTGTGTAAGAATAATACGAAATGTATACACCCCTGTTTTTTTCACTTTACATGGGCGGGTGACTGTATCAAGAATTTCCACTCCCTCACTCATCTGTTTTAAAAAGGCATTCGTCACCGGACGATTGATCGTCACTTCATATTCCTTCTCGTGATAATTTCTAGCCTTTAAAATCTCATTCATCAATTCCCCATCGTTCGTCATTAAAATAAGTCCTTCTGAATCCTTATCCAGTCTTCCTACCGGATAAACCCTCTCCGGATACTTCAAAAAATCAACGATATTATCTCTTTCTCGCTTCTCTGTAGTACAGACAATCCCTTTAGGCTTATTCACAGCCAGAACGATCTGTTTACGACTGACCGAAATTGGCTTACCATCGACACGGACATCCTGCCCTTCATGAACCTTTTGCCCTAACTGTGCCGGTTCTCCGTCAATCAAGATACGTCCCTGCTCCACATAGCGGTCTGCCTGTCTTCTAGAGCAAACACCCGCATCACTCAGAAACTTATTCAGACGCATCGCTTCCCCTGTAGATACCTTTTCTTTAAAATTCTGATTCTTTCTTCCTGTATCCGTCATTACTTATCAAACTTTCCATTCGCTTTATTCTGAAACTTCTCTGCATCTACAATAAATCTCTCGTGAGTTCCCTTACCGATCACACCTGCCGGATCCTTCACTTCAACTGCAAAAGTCAGCTTCTTTCTATCAATCTCAGTAAGAGTCACTTCACAGCTTACTTCACAGCCAATCGGACTTGCAGAAACATGATCTACATTTAAATTCGTACCAACGGTTGTCATCCCCTCATCAAGATGACCATCTAATAAAGCAACGGCAGTCTTCTCCACTAATAATAACATTGCAGGAGTTCCGTACACTAAGAGGCTTCCACTTCCTAATGTCTTTGCTGCATTCTCTACTGTCACTTTCTCCGTTTTTATCATTTTCATTCCTGTATCTAAAACCATTTTTAAACCTCCCAAATTTTCATTGTTCTATTTCTAATGCTGTATTAGTATATCAGAAAAGAGAAAATTTTTCCATTAAAATTACTATTTAATCTATTAAGAACGGACGAAAAACAGGAAAAAGATACTGGTAAAATGTGCCGGTAGTCGCTCCGTGAAGAATGCTCGCCGAAGGCTCCCATTCTTTACTCACTCCGAGGTCACATTTTATCCAGTACCTTTTTTCTATTTTTCTGTTTTCCCGCTCCAGAAGAAATGGGAACTAAATAGCAAGCGAGAGAGAAGGGCGAGAAGAGTTCTTGCTACAAAAAGTGGTCTATGTCACATAAAGCATAAAATATTGTGGCAATATATTGATAATTAGTCCTAAAGCCATAATATTTAGCGAAATATTACTAAAAATAGAAAAATATTCCCATAGCAGTAATCGATAATTTATCAAAACAGCCAATTCGTTCCGCCTTCTCCCCCTCTTCCTTCCCACACTATTTAGTTCTCATCTTCAATTTAGGAAAAGACAGAACCGCAGAAATAAAAGAATCCTTATTTGAAGAATTGATGAAAAAACAGAAAAATAAAAAAGTATATAGTAGCAGATGTGACCTCGGAGCGAGTAAAGAATGTAAGCTACTAAGCGAACATTCTTCACACAGCGACTACTGGCACAGATGCTACTATATACTTTTTTATTTTTCGTCCGTTTTCAACTGGTGTTTAATAAATAAGGATTCTTTTATTTCCGGGGTTCGTCCGTCCTTAATGAACTAAATAGTTAATTTCTTCTTTTTCCGGCATTGATTTTAATGCACCTTTTTTTGTTGTTACGAGTGCGGCAGCGGCATTACTGATCTTTAACATTTCTGCAAGTTCTGTTTCGGAGAGGTT
>CAKREJ010000119.1 GCA_934317185.1 uncultured Anaerobutyricum sp.
TATACAGCGAACATTCTTCACACAGCGACTACTGGCACAGATGCTACTATATACTTTTTTATTTTTCGTCCGTTTTCGCTAAATAAATAAGGATTCTTTTATTTCCGCGGTTCGTCCGTTCTTAATAGATTAAATAGTAAATATATTTTGATTATGTGGAGAGAATGGAGTATAATGGAAGTAGTTTGATTTTTTGGGGAAGGTAACGGTTTTTATTATGTATGCATTTTCTTATTTACAGCTTAATATCTGTTGTTTAATTATTATGGTGTTAATATTATACAGGCAGGTGCGGGGATTAGATAAGCGTCTGACTTCACAGACATTTACGGAGCTGATCATATCTGCGATGGTGTATATATTTTTGGATATGATATATGGATTACAACAGAATTCGGTGATTCATTTATCGGTTTTGACGAGTAAGGTTGTAAATGTAATGTTGTTTGTTTCATTATATTCGCTGACGCATCTTGTGTTTGCGTTTATGGAATGCGAGCTGGGAAGAACGTGGGTTCAAGATTCCAGAAAAAGAAACCTTAGTCTTATTCCGGCTGTGGTTTTAACGATTATGACAATTTGTTCGTTAAAGTGGAATTTTTTCTTTTACATTGATAAAGAGGGGATTTTTCAAAAAGGAGCTTTTTACAGTGTGATCCTGCCATTTGTCTATATTTATATTTTTTTGGTGACATTTCGTATTTTTACAATGTTTCCTCAAAAGAAGTATTATGCACTTCGTGGGAAGCTGGAGATGATATTCGGAATGGTTGTATTTCCGGTTGCTGCTGGTATTTTGCAAATGTTTTTCACAGGGATTTCCATTACTTGTTTTGGACTGACGCTCGGAATTATTCAGGTTTTTACGGAATTTCTTACAAATAGAATTACAATGG
Source organism: uncultured Anaerobutyricum sp. (assembly GCA_934317185.1). Lineage (GTDB taxonomy): Bacteria > Bacillota > Clostridia > Lachnospirales > Lachnospiraceae > Anaerobutyricum. The sequence goes on from CAKREJ010000119.1 coordinate 897, forward strand.
ATGAATTAACGCAGATTAATAATAGAACAAAGTTGATGCAGTATTTGGAAGGATATATGGAAAGGCATGTAGCAGGGGAAGAGACAGATTTACATTTTTTGATGATTGATCTTGATGATTTTAAAAGAATTAATGATACGTATGGGCATGTTGAGGGAGATAGAGCACTGATAAGGACAGCAGAAGTCTTAAAAAAGACGCTGGCAGGACATGCCGGTATTCTTGCAAGATATGGAGGAGATGAATTCTGTATTGCCGGAGAGATGTTTCGGGAAGAGGCAGAACAATTGATTAAGGATTTATATGAAAATCTGGAGAAGGCGAATAAACTGGCTGCTTGTCCATATGACATAGGAATGTCTGTTGGATGTGCACGGTTTACGAAAGAAGTTAGAACTATTCCAGATCTTGTAAATAGTGCAGATGAGGATATGTATTTACGAAAAGGAAAAAAACACAAATACTAATTTGTTTGCCTACTCCGTAAGTAAATTAGTATTTTTGCTGGGGGAAGTAGGGGAGAAGGGAAGAGAGTGATTTATTTCGCATATTTTCTTTCCGGCACTGATTTAGTGAAAAGAGTAGACACTTGTTGTCTACAGGAGATTTTCGCTGATTGACTGCCATAATGTACAGGAGATTCCCCTGCCTTCCTCAACCAATTTAATTCTCATCTTCAATTTAACAACAGACAGAAAAATAAAAAAGTATCAGATAGCAGATGTGACCTCGGAGCGAGTAAAGAATGCGAGTTTTTACGAGTATTCTTCACGGAGCGACTACTGGCACAGATGTTATCTGATACTTTTTTATTTTTCGTCCGTTTTTAACGAAGTAAATTCGTATTTATAATAATTCGGAATATCCATGTCCGTTTACGAGGGCATCGATTTTTTGTCCGTTTTTGCAATATGGGCAGTCATGTTTGGTGTACGTATGATAAGAAGGAATATCATTCGTAGTAAATAATGCATTTACAGGAAGGTTACCGTATTCAGAGATGGCACTGAATATAGCGGAGATTCCCTGTAGCTTGCCGCCATAATATTCAATACATTCCCAGCTTCGGTTAATTGTGATTCCAGTTGTGATGGATGCCATTAAGATGATGATATTTCTGTCTTTAATCATTGGCTGGATGTTTTTGCGGAAGAACATCTGACCGTCCGTATCAATCTCCGGAGTAACAATATAGATAGATTTGTGCTGGTTGTAGGAGAAGAATCCACTCTCTGTCAGCTTTTCTGCAAGGAATGCTCCGATGACTTCTGTTCCGTCAAGACATACGATAGTATCGACGACAGTGTTGTGTTTATAGAGTGGAACTAAAGCTTTTGCTGCCTCTTCTGCATTAGACTGACGTATTTTTAACGTTGTCATATCTAAGAAGTAGTTAATGTGGGAGTGTTTTGTTGCGAAATGTCCCGGATAGGCAGAGAGGTGCAGGTTACAGGTTTTTGAACGAAATTCGATTTTACGGTTTTCCATGAAATGTCCCCCTTTACTTGTAATAGAAAAACTTTGTTTTGTATATTATACCTGTTTGCAGCGAAAAAATAAAGAACTGTTTGTGCAAAGTTACAAGTTTTCTGAGTGGCTTATAACTTTTTTCTTATTTTTTTGGAAAAATACTTTTTGGTCTGCATTCCAAGAATGTCTCGGTATTCCTGTTGCGAGTTGTGTGTCATGCAACGCAGGACATACGTTTGTGATATATCTGATATATATTATAGAAAGAAAGTATAATGATTTGATGAAAAAAGTTTGACAAAAATAGTTCAAAGATGATTTTGGATACTAAATCTTTGATTTAATATATGGTGTAAAATCTTGTTCCACTCTGGTTTGAAAAGATTAAATTATAGACAAGATTATATAGAAGGACGGAACAGTTTATTTTGTATAGAAATATTTTGTGTAAAATGACGAAAAAAAGAAACTATTCGAAAGGTAATAGAATGTCAATAGTTGTTAATAATATAACAAAATAAAAATAGGGAAAAATAGAAAAAATGTTTCTGAAATAAATTAAAAGGAAAAAACAGCAGAAATACAAAACTGTTTACGAGAAAATTAGTAAATTCAGAAAGAAATTTGAAAGAATTGTTAAAAAATTTGCAACTAGGCATAATGTTAATTTTGTTTAGTCCAGAGTATGAAATAAAATAAATGTTAAATAACTAACAGAAAATAGTTGATTATATGATAATAATTTGTTATTATTACATAGAATGAAAGAGCAACAACGTATACAATATAAGTATTTTTATGGAGGAAAGAATATGGGTAATTCGAAAATGAATGCCAGAGAGCGTATTGAATATCTGTTTGATGACCACAGCTTTGTGGAAGTTGGCAGCTATGTTTCTGCTCGTAATACCGATTATAATCTTGGTGCGAACAAGGTGGAAGGTGATGGAGTTATCACTGGCTATGGAGTGATTAATGACCGTATGGTTTATGTTTACAGTCAGGATGTTTCCGCATTGGGTGGTTCTGTAGGTGAGATGCATGCGAAGAAGATTGCTTCTCTTTATGATCTGGCGATGAAGACCGGGGCACCGATTATCGGAATGCTTGACTGTGCAGGACTTAGATTACAGGAAGCGACAGATGCACTTCACGCTTTTGGAACTATTTTTAATAAACAGGCACAGGCATCCGGAATGATTCCACAGATTTCTGCGGTATTTGGAATGTGTGGAGGAGGAAGTGCCGTAATGTCTGCCATGTCTGATTTTACATTAATGGAGCAGGAGAATGGCAGTCTTTTTATCAACAGTCCGAATGCATTAGAAGGGAATGAGGAATCTCGTCAGAATACAGCAGGAGCACAGTTCCAGTCTGAGCAGGCTGGCAATGTAGATTTTGTATGTGAGACAGAAGAGGCACTTCTTGATCAGCTTCGTATCCTTGTTGATGTACTTCCTTCTGATTATGAGGCAGAAGATGCTTACTTTGATAATGATGATGATTTAAACAGAGTCATTCCTGAGTTAAATGATGTAGCATATGATGCAGCTTATATTTTAAAATCTATTTCTGACAGCAATATATATTTAGAAACAAAGGCAATGTATGCAAAAGAGATGGTAACAGCATTTATCCGCCTGAACGGTGAGACGGTAGGTGCTATTGCAAACCAGCCGGTAGACGGAGAGTCTGTTTTAACAAGGAATGGTCTTGAAAAAGCAGAAAGATTTATTAAGTTCTGTGATGCATTTGCGATTCCTCTTCTTACAGTAACGAACGTGACAGGTCTTCGTGCCAATGCACATGAGGAGAGAAAGCAGGCATTTGCGTTAGCGAAGTTTACAGCAACACTTGCACAGGTTAGTGTGCCTCGTATTAATCTCATTGCAGGGAAGGCTTATGGAACTGCTGCTGAGGTGATGAATTCTAAAGCTATCGGGGCTGACTTTGTTCTGGCATGGCCACAGGCATCTGTAGGAATGATGGATGCAGAACAGGCAGTTCGCATTATGTATGCAGAAGAAATTGATGCAGATGATGATAAGATGGCACTGATCGCAGAGAAGACAGCCGAGTATGCAGAAGGACAAAGCAGTGCATTAGCTGCGGCAAAGAGAGGATATGTAGATGACATCATTGAGCCGGATGCAACAAGAAAGCGTCTGATTGCTGCTTATGAAATGCTTTACGGAAAGAAAGTAACTCCAGTGACAAAGAAGCATACGGCAGTATAGTGAGGTGAGAGTATGAATGTATTTGAACAGGCCTTATTAAATACCTTGATGGGTATGGGAACTGTATTTGCAGTACTGATTTTTATTTCTTTACTGATTTCTCTTTTTGTATATATTCCATCTATTGAAAGAGCATTAAAGAATCGTGCTTCAAATAAAGAGAAGAAGGCTGCCCAGGCCGACAGACCGGCACCAAAACGTCCGGTTCTTGAAGAGCCAGCAGTGGATGAAGAGGAACTTATAGATGACGGTGAGCTTGTTGCAGTTATTACCGCAGCTATTATGGCAGCAAGTAGTGGTACAGCGGTAAGTGCAGATAAGCTGGTTGTCCGTTCGATCAAGAGAGTGAAGAGAAGATAACAAAAATGTATTTTTAGAATCTTTTTTATAAAGCTTTAGGAAGTCTTATAAAGACAGATATAGAAAGTTTTTGAAAGTACATAAAATCATTCAGGAGGATTTACAATGAAAAATTATAGAATTACAGTTAACGGTGTTGCTTATGATGTGGCAGTAGAAGAATTAGGTGCAGGAGAAGTAAGTGCAGCACCGGTAAGTACACCAGCAGCCGCTCCGGCTCCAGCTAAGAAAGCTGCTCCAAAGACTTCCGGAAGTGCCGGTTCCGTAAAGATCACAGCACCAATGCCAGGTAAGATCGTAGCAGTAAAAGCACAGGCAGGTGCTTCTGTAAAGAAGGGCGATGCGGTTCT
>CAKREJ010000120.1 GCA_934317185.1 uncultured Anaerobutyricum sp.
AGTGCTTTTTCCTGATCTGTATAAAGAAGCTTGGAATCATACAGGATATGTCCGATTAATGTTGATTTTCCGTCATCCACGCTTCCGCATGTAATAAATTTTAATAATCCTTTCATCTTAGAAGTACCCCTCTTTCTTTCTTCTTTCCATGCTGGCTGCTCCGCCGTCATGGTCAATAACACGACTGGTTCTCTCGGAATCTACTGCGCTAAGTGTCTCATCAATAATCTCGTCTAATGTATGTGCTGTAGATTCAATACCACCTGTTAACGGGTAACATCCAAGAGTACGGAATCTTACGCTCTTATGTTCAATCTTTTCACCTGGACGAAGCTTCATTCTGTCATCATCTACCATGATAATATTGCCGTCACGCTCTACTACCGGACGTTCAGCCGCATAATAAAGTGGCACGATCTCAATATTTTCACGTTGAATGTACTGCCAGATATCTTTCTCTGTCCAGTTAGAAATTGGGAATACTCGCATACTTTCGCCCTGCTTAATCTGTGTATTATATAACTTCCAAACTTCCGGACGCTGGTTCTTCGGATCCCACGCCTGTTCTTTATTTCTAAAGGAGAAAATTCTCTCTTTGGCTCTTGATTTTTCTTCATCACGACGGCCACCACCAAATGCTGCGGTAAATCCGTATTTGGTAAGTGCCTGCTTTAATGCCTGCGTCTTCATGATGTCAGTGTAGGCTGAACCATGATCAAATGGGTTGATTCCCTGTTTTACACCTTCTTCATTTGTGTATACGATCATGTCAATTCCTTTTTCTTTTGCAACCTTATCTCTGAATTCGATCATTTCTTTGAATTTCCAGGTTGTATCAATATGCATAAATGGGAACGGCGGTTTTTCCGGGTAAAATGCTTTCATTGCCAGATGCAGCATTACGGAGCTGTCCTTTCCGATCGAATACAGCATAACCGGCTTCTCACATTCTGCTGCTACTTCTCTCATTATGTATATTGCTTCTGCTTCCAGTTCATCAAGATGTGATAATGTTCCCATCTCATTTCCTCCTTTAAAATGTTCTCTATGCTAATATTTGTTAGAATCCTTCATATTTATCTCAATGGTCTTTGTTTCTCCATTTGGACTATCGACACGCCATATGCGAACATCGCCTTTTTCCTTAACAGAAAGCATGGAACCCATGCCTCCCATGTCAGCACCTAAGAAGTAAAGAATTGCTCCGGTATGACATTCTTTTAAGCAGGCGGTACAACCCCAGCAATCTCTGCTATTGCGGATATACACTTTACCGTCCTCGCCTTTTTTTAAGAGATTTCCGGGACAGACACAAAGGCATCTTCCGCATCCCACACATTTATTCTGTAAAATCCGTACACTCATATACTTTGCCTCCTGTCACCAGTTCTCTGAAAATGATTTCTGTCTCACCGTCCGGCTTTCTCTTTGAATTTACATATTTAAGCCATTTGCTGCTTTCTTCGGGATAATCTGTATTTTCTCCGAAGCTGTGCCATCTTGTCTCTTTTCTTGCTCTTAAATGTTCAATTAACGTCTGGCACACGATAAGCCTTTCTCTTACTTCGTAGATATCTTTTAATTCAAACATATCTTTTGCTTTAAGTTCATCAATCATTCCAAGCAGTTCACCAATTCGCTTCTTACCGATTACCAGTCTTTCTTCATTGTACTGATAATCAGTAGCAATTCCGCCGGCATACTGATCCATGACTTTTTGCATTGCTTCTTCAAGCTGCTCTGCGGTAATGAAAAATGTATCTTCGCTGTCATTTTCCTGTGCGATCAAATGAGATTCATACTCTTTTTTCTTTAACGTAGCTGCGGTATCTATCACTGTTTCTGTTTTATGTACAGCAGCATCTTCCCTGACAGCTTTATTCTTTTCTTTTAAAGCTTTTAAATACTCTATCATGGATTCTGCTGCAATCTCGCCTTCTGCTAATGCTCCGGTTACATATTTTTGTGGACAGCCTCCTGCAACATCTCCTGCTGCGAATAAACCTTTGACTGTGGTTCTTCTGCCGTTATCTACCCAGTAGCCACTTGCAGTATGACCGCCTACGATGTAAGGTTCTGTTCCCTCAATCTCGACATTTTCACTTGCCGGACCTCTTGAACCTTCCAGCCATTTCAAAGTCTGGCTCGGTGCCATATTAAGGTAGGCTCTATATAAATCCTGTTCCTGCGTTGCACTGATCTCATCCGTTTTTAAATAACAAGGACCTCGTCCCTCTCGGTTCTCCGTTACGGTTCCATATAAACGCTGCGAAGTTGTAAGACCATATTTTGTCTCATAAATCTCACCATGAGCATTCATCTGCTTAGCTCCAACGCCCTGTGCGATTGTTCCGACCGGTGCGATCGTATCTTTGCATCTAAGAGCAATAAACCGCATTTCAAAAGTTGTCATTTCCGCTCCGGCTAAAATTCCCATCGCAAATCCGGCTCCGGTATTAAATGGAGAATACCACATTTTATGTCTTGAAAATCCGGGGTTGTTTGGACGATAAAGTCCTGCCGCTCCTCCAGTAGCACAAAGGATAGCTTTCGCTCTGATATCATAGAAAACATTCTCTTCTATATTAAAGCCCCAGGCTCCTTTTACCTCATTCTCTTCTATTATGTAATCAGTAATATTCACCCTCTCAAGCACAGTAACATTTTCCTGCGCCATTGCCGCTTCGGCTAAGAGAGGCTTGATATTCTCACCATTAATCTTTATATTTCTATTTCCTCTTGCAACGTATTTGCCATTCTCATCCTTTAGGATAACAAGTCCCAGATCATCGAGAACTTTCGTTACATGATTCAGCCGCTCGGACATAGATAAAAGTAAGTCCTCTCTGACAATTCCATGAGCATCCTTTTTCGCATAATCCACATAGTCCTGAGGCACATGCCCTTCCGTAATATAGGCATTTAAAGCGTTAACACCGGCTGCCAGACAGCCGCTTCTCTTAATATTCGCTTTTTCCGCTATCAGAACGCTTACCCCTGCTTCTTTTCCCAAAGTATAGGCAGCAAAGCAGCCTGCTGTTCCTCCACCGATGATCAACACATCTGTCTCTAATCTCTTCGTCTTCATGTCTACCCTCTTGAGTATCTAAAATTCTTATCTAATTTTATCTATCTAATCTAAATATTTGATTCTAATCTAAATGTAATACATTTCCTGTCCATCCTGGCTGTATTTCAAGGAAGAATCTACCAATGTTTTTAATGTTAACTGCTTTAGTAACTTATCTGTCTGATCATTCATCTGCTCGATCAGAAGCTTCTGTATCGCTGTTGATATCCCCTTTTCATCTGCTCCACTTACCACACTTCTTTCATCTTCCAGAAGATAGCTTCCTTCCAACGCATGAATCACATCTGCTACGGTAATGCTTTCCGGTTTTTTTGCTAAAAGATAACCGCCCTGTGGTCCCTTTACGCTTTTTACCAGTTCTGCTCTTCTCAAACTGGAAAAAATCTGTTCCAGATACTTTACAGATATCTTATTGCGTTCTGCGATACTACTTAACTGTACACATTGATTTCCGGCATACACTGCCAGATCAATCAATGCGGTAATCCCATACCTGCTTTTCTTCGAAAGATTCATTGATTATCACCTTTCTTTTATAAATTATTCAGTAAATAATGCTGTAGAGTAATACCGGTCTCCTGTGTCCGGAAGAAGTGCTACTATCGTCTTACCTTCATTTTCCGGCTTCTTCGCATATTCAATGGCTGCATGTAATGATGCTCCTGAGGAAATACCGACTAAAATTCCTTCTTTTTTTGCTAAAAGCTTTGCTGTTTCAAATGCATCGTCATTCTCTGCTCTAAAGATTTCATCGTAAACCTTTGTGTCCAGTACATCTGGTACAAATCCTGCTCCGATACCCTGTATCTTATGTGGACCTGCCTTACCTTCTGATAAAACCGGTGAGCTGTCCGGCTCTAATGCAACAATCTTAACTTCCGGTTTCTGCTCTTTTAAGTACTGTCCTGTACCTGTTAAGGTTCCGCCTGTACCAACACCTGCGATAAAGATATCAACTTCTCCGTCCGTGTCATTCCAAATCTCAGGACCAGTTGTTGCTTTATGGATCGCAGGGTTTGCAGGATTTACAAACTGTCCTGGAATAAAGCTGTCTGGAATCTCTTCGGCAAGCTCATTTGCCTTTGCGATAGCACCTTTCATTCCCTTTGCACCGCTTGTAAGAACAATCTCAGCACCGTAAGCTTTTAAAATATTTCTTCGCTCAACACTCATTGTCTCAGGCATTGTAAGAATGATTCTATATCCTTTTGCTGCTGCGATAGATGCAAGACCGATACCTGTGTTACCGGATGTCGGCTCAATGATTACGGAACCTTCTTTTAAAATTCCTTTCTTCTCTGCATCTTCGATCATTGCCTTTGCAATTCTGTCCTTAACACTTCCTGCCGGATTAAAATATTCAAGCTTCACTAAGACTCTTGCTTTCAGTCCTAATTCCTTTTCAATATTCGTAACCTCAACAAGAGGTGTGTTTCCGATCAGTCCTAATGTACCTTTATAAATGTTAGCCATTGCTTTGTTCCTCCTTATTCTAAAATCTCTTTTTTATTGATTTATTTCTTTCATGTAGCTCATGGCTATGATAATATCACTATTAACCTACTTTGTAAATAGGTTTATAGGGATTTATTTTAAAATTTTTTCGCCAAAGTGGAAAATATGGCTTAAATATGCGGTTTTTGAGGAGTAAATTTTTTTCGAAAAATAATAATTTGCTGTAAAAAAGGCTAAAATGGCGAATGTGAACTTTATTATAAGGATAGTATTTTCAAATACTATCACAAGTGATATATTAATAATGTAAAAAGATTCAAATAAAAATATTTTTAGAAAGCATGAGGAATCTTATGAAAAATAAACCGCACAAATTATGGGTGTTATTTCTTACGACACTTTATATCAGTGCTTTTACTTTTGGCGGTGGCTTTGTCATCGTCACTTTTATGAAGCATAAATTTGTTGATGAACTACATTGGATTGACGAACGGGAAATGCTTGATTTTACGGCTTTAGCACAGTCCTGTCCGGGAGCAATTGCCGTAAATGCCGCTATTTTAGTTGGATGGAATGTATATGGACTTGCCGGAATGCTCGTGGCAACACTCGGAACGATTCTTCCACCTATGATTATTTTATCCATCGTTTCTTTTTTCTATACTGTTTTTTCAACAAATGTATGGGTAGCTGTCGTATTAAAGGGAATGCAGGCCGGCGTTGCCGCAGTTATTTTAGATGCTGCCTGCAGTCTTGGAGAAAGTG
>CAKREJ010000121.1 GCA_934317185.1 uncultured Anaerobutyricum sp.
ATAATCGCCGATGAAAATGAGACAATCACTGTAGAATGTATGAAAGACGGAATGCATATCTATGATAATCCAGTAGGAGTTCTTACAAATAACCCTCCATTTGAACAGCAAATGTTCCAGTTAAATAATTATGTAGGTCTTTCCCCAAAACAGCCGGAAAATCGTTTTTCTGATAAACTAAACTTTAATGCATATAGCAGAGGAATGGGAGCATTGGGCCTTCCGGGAGATTTATCTTCAGCTTCCCGTTTTGCCAAAGTAGCTTTCACTAAAATGAATTCATTTTCTGGGACATCCGAAAAAGAAAGCGTCAGCCAGTTTTTCCATATCCTCGGTTCAGTAGACCAGCAGAGAGGCTGCTGTGAAGTTGCAGATGGAAAGTTTGAAATTACACTCTACACATCCTGCTGCAATACGAATAAGGGAATTTATTATTATACAACTTATGAAAATCATCAGATATCTGCGGTAGATATGTTTGGAGAAAATCTTAATGAAAAAGAATTGATAAAGTATCCACTTATTAAAGGAGAGCAGATTTACTGGCAAAATTAAAATAAACTACTGGGATATACCTTTTTCTCTAGCATAAACTCCTGATTTACTTCTGGAGCAGGCAAACAGAAAAATAAAAAAGAATACGATAGCAGATGTGACCTCGGAGCAAATATTGAATGCAAGCTTTTGTGAGCATTTAATATTTAGCGATTACTGGCACAGATGTTATCGTATTCTTTTTGTTTTTCGTCCGTTTTCTTCAATCAGGGTTTATTCAGGAAGAAATTCAGCACTTTGGTCGAGCATATTTATTTTTATTTTTCCTTTTTTTCCATCTACTTTTGCGAATGGAATTACTTCGTATTTTGCTTTTTCCATACACTTACCTGGATCTTCTGCAGGTTCTTCGTTTAGAAAGATTTTTTCAGCTCCGCCACTTAACTGGCGTTTAATATTTTTTACCATGAGACGATCATAACGTTCACAGGCCTTTTCTGCTTTTTTCTGGTTTTCAGGATCTGAGAAATATTCTTTTGTCCATTCTTCTAAGTTTGTAATTTCAATCATGATCTACACTTCTCCTTTGACTTTTTTATGTCTGATTATCTTTTATTATAAGATAAATTTTATAGACAATATAGGAATAATACTATTTATTTATAGAAATATTACAGATTATATTGTGAGTCATAAAGGGAACAAAAAACAGTGTTATATTTCCCTGTTTTAAGAAAGGATTATCCAAGAAGAGAAAGAGATGGTTTGCTATAATGAGAATAATTATTGATATAGTAGGAAACTGTGCTGGAGCAGGAGTACTGCGAATGGGATAATTGCGATGAATAGGAAACCTATCAAGAAAAATTCATTAAAGAAAAGCATCGTAAGCAGCAGTGGTTTCGGTAATATCTCAGTTGGAAACAGAGGTGTAATTTACGATGAAAAATGAAAGGAAAATCAGGAGGAGGTAGTGTGATGTCAGATAAGATTTGTAGCAGTGCGGATAAGGTGCTTGAGGTTTTTCTGGAAAATGCACCAATGGATACTTCACATCATCGTATGGTGAAGCAGCAGAATAAGTGTGGGTATGGATTACAGGGAGTATGTTGTAGATTATGTTCGAATGGTCCGTGTCGGCTATCGCCGGCAAAACCAAAAGGAGTATGTGGAGCGGATGCAGATACGATTGCGTGCAGAAATTTCTTAAGACAGGTGGCTGCTGGCTCAGGATGTTACACGCATGTTGTAGAGAATACGGCAAGAAGATTAAAAGAGCTGGCACAGGAATGTCAGGCGGCAGGGAAAAAACCTAAAAATAAGGATTCTGTTGCAAAGCTTGCAAAGATTTTGCAGATTAACTGCTGTGGTAACTGTGGACCGGATTGCCATAACAGTTGTGCGAAGACGGCAGAGATGATTGCCGATGCAGTTCTTGCAGACATCAGAAAGCCATATGATGAGAAGATGACACTCATGAAAAATATTGCTCTTCCAAAGCGTTATGAACTGTGGGAGAAGCTTGGTATTTTGCCAGGTGGAGCAAAAGATGAGATTTTTAATGCAGTTGTAAAGACATCGACAAACTTGAATTCAGACCCGATGGATATGCTGTTACAGTGCTTGCGTTTAGGAATTTCTACAGGTAATTATGGACTGATCCTCACAAACCTGATGAATGATATTATTATGGGACCGCCGCAAATCAGTATGGATCCGGTAGGTTTTCGTATTATTGATCCAGAATATATAAATATTATGATTACAGGACATCAGCAGTCAATGTTTGCTGACTTAGAAGAAAAATTAGAATCAGAGATTGTACAAAAGTCTGCTGAGCTTGTTGGTGCAAAGGGAATCCGTATTGTAGGCTGTACCTGTGTGGGTCAGGATTACCAGGCACGTTCTGGCTGCTATAAAGATGTATATTGTGGTCATGCCGGAAATAACTATACAAGTGAAGCTGTCTTGATGACAGGATGTGTAGATTTGGTTGTTTCAGAATTTAACTGTACGATTCCGGGTATTGAGCCAATCTGTGAGCAGTTGGATATCAAAATGATATGTCTTGATGATGTGGCAAAGAAGGCAAATGCACAGTTATTGCCATATACTGCAGAAGAAAAAGAAAAAATTACGAGTCAGATTATTGCAGATGCATTATGTGGATTTAAGAACAGAAAAGAAAAATTATATGGAACTGCTCCGGCCGAAGGTGAGAAGAGAATCAATGTTATGGCACAGCATGGTTTTGACAAGTCCATTACCGGTTTATCAGAAGATACATTAGTAGCAGCTTTAGGAGGTACTTTACAGCCACTCATTGATGCGATTGTTTCCGGTAAGATAAAGGGAATTGCGGCCATTGTTGGATGTTCAAACTTAAGAGCGAAAGGACATGATGTATTTACGGTAGAGCTTGCCAAAGAGTTGATTAAAAAAGATATTCTTGTATTATCAGCAGGCTGTACTTGCGGTGGATTAGAAAATTGCGGACTTATGACGATGGATGCAGTAGAGCTTTGTGGGGATGGATTGAAAGAAATATGTACGGCACTGGGTGTTCCACCGGTTCTTAATTTCGGACCATGCCTTGCGATCGGACGAATTGAGATGGCTGCCTGTGCTTTAGCAAAGGAACTTAATGTAGATCTGCCACAGCTTCCGGTTGTTATTAGTGCACCGCAATGGCTTGAGGAGCAGGCTTTGGCAGATGGAGCATATGCTCTTGCACTTGGATTCCCTCTGCATCTGGCATTATCCCCATTTGTTACAGGAAGTCCGATAGCGGTAAATGTTCTTACAGAAGGATTAAAGGATCTGACTGGAGGACAACTTATTATTGAAACAGAAGTAGATGCTGCAGCACAGAAATTTGATGAGATTATTAAAGAAAAAAGAGCAGGTCTTGGAATTGATAGGGAAATCAATAAAGGAGGAGATGCCATATGCTAATGAATCGAACGACTCCTTTTATGGTTCCGGTAGATGATGCGAATCCTGCGATTATAAAAAATGAAGCATTATGTAGTAAGTGCGGACATTGTTTTGCGGTATGCGAAGAAGAAATAGGGGTAGCAGCAAAATATTTATTAAATCAAAGGGAAGCATATCAATGTATTGGCTGTGGACAGTGCAGTGCAGTCTGTCCGGAAAAAGCAATTACCGGACGTCCTCATTATAAGATTGTGAAGGAACTGATTAAAAACCCGGAAAAGATTGTTGTTTTTTCTACTTCACCATCCGTCAGAGTTGGTTTTGCAGACGGCTTCGGAAAAGAGCCGGGAACATTTGCACAAGATGAGATGGTAGGTGCTTTGCGTGAACTTGGAGCAGATTATGTATTTGATGTTACTTTTTCTGCGGATCTTACCATTATGGAAGAGGGTTCTGAACTTTTATCAAGAATTTTAAAAGGAACAGGACCACTTCCGCAGTTTACCAGTTGTTGTCCGGCGTGGGTAAAGTATATGGAGAATTTTCATCCAGACAAAACAAAGTATCTTTCTTCTGCAAAAAGTCCGATCGGAATGCAGGGTGCGGTAATTAAAACATATTTTGCCCATAAAAAACATATTGATCCGGAAAAGATTATTTCTGTAGCGGTGACTCCTTGTACAGCGAAAAAGGCAGAAATTGCGAGAGAAGAATTATGTGATGCGGGAAAGCTTCTTAATATAGAAGAAATGCGTGACAATGATTATGTAATTACGACAAAAGAGCTGGTGAAGTGGTGTAAGGAAGAGGGGATGGATTTAGATAAAATTACTCCTTCAAAGTATGACAGTGTATTGGGAGAAGGAACCGGAGCAGGAATGATTTTCGGAAATACCGGTGGTGTAATGGAAGCAGCACTTCGAACGGTTTACAGAGTATTAGAAGGTAAAGAAGCACCGGCAGATTTTTACCAGCTTCGTCCGGTAAGAGGATTAAATAACCGAAAAGAAGCGGAAGTGACAATTGCCGGTAAGAATCTTCGGGTTTGTATTTTATATGGAACGGCAGCGGCAGAGGAGTTTCTGGCAGGAGATATGAGTGGATATCACTTTGTGGAAGTTATGACTTGTCCTGGAGGATGTATCAGCGGAGCAGGACAGCCGGATTGTGGAAGTGTTCCGGTATCAGATACTGTAAGAAAAAAGAGAATTCAGTCATTATATCAGGCAGATGAGCGTGCACAATACAGAAATTCCATGGATAATCCGGAAATTGGAATGATATATAGTGAATTTTTCAAAGAACCGCTAAGCCTTTTATCCGAAACACTTTTACATACAACTTACAAGAGTAAGTGAGAAAAAGGTGTGCGGAATAATTCAAAAACATGGACGGATTATTCCAACTAAAAAAGCAATGCAAAATGAGAATTTTTTGCCTATATTTTCTTGGCAATGATACCAATTTGTTTCATATCGACAGATGTAATTCGTTGTTGTTGCAATAAAATGCGACAACAACGTTTCTTTTTGTTGTGCAAACTGTATAAATGTAAAAAAAAACCAATTGATAATTGCCACATACTGACACGGATATTCCCAATGGGTGCTTATTTTTTACTGTATAATGCAAGACAGATGAAAGCTCAGTAGTGGTTGATTTACAGGATTTATAGGATAATTTTTT
>CAKREJ010000122.1 GCA_934317185.1 uncultured Anaerobutyricum sp.
GCAGGCAAACAGAAAAATAAAAAAGAAATACTGGATAAAATATGACCTCGGAGTGAGTAAAGAATGTGAGCCGTTTGCGAACATTCTTCACGCAACGACTACTGGCACATTTTACCAGTATTTCTTTTTTATTTTTCGTCTGTCAAGCCTTCAAATCAGGATTTCACAATAATGCAACCCAATGGTGAATAAGTTTCATATGGATATACCCAACTAGAATTAGTATCGAAGAATGAAACTTGTGCTAATTTCTGCTCTGCAGATTTCTGTTCTATAAAGATATCAACCAATTCAGAATTCCGATCTAAGTGTACGGCAGTGTCATTTGACAGGTTATCTAAAGGATAGCAGTCCATCAGTGCCGCAAAGTATGCCTGGTTCTGCCATAAACAAACTTCTGCGATTGCCCCCGGTTTTAATGCTTTTAAGTCTCCTATCTTCTTGAATCTTGGGATATATATAGGCTCGTCATCTTCGTCAATCTCAAATATATCATTATCCTCATAGTGAGAAAATATTTTAGATATTGGAATATTATATACTTTATCATTTAACAAATCACGAAATGTATTGTCACCTTCATAATTACAAATTCTTAATTCACAGTCTAAATTTTGATATATTACATTTTCTTCTACATATTGTAATTCCACACTAAAATCCAGAGAATAGCAACCGTAATCATCATACAAGGAATCCGTATATTTATCAGATATGATTCTTTGTTCTGAAAATGGAAATTCATATTCATATGGGTCATAGTCTGAAAAATAAGAGGAAACAAACACTTTTTTCGTATCTTGTGGATTCCATCCTATTGCCAGTATTCCAGGTTTTCCTGTGTCAAGTTCTCGTACAAACATTTCAACCCAGTCTCGGTCAAATTCTTCCCAATTCCGCTCAGGTGACCTGTCTGTTATAAATTTGCGGGATAGAACCAGATGTGCCTTATTATCTATATAAATGATTTTCCCTAACTCTGGAATATACGGATTATTACAGAGAAGGGCTTTCTCTTTTTTGATTTGCTCGGCTGTCGTAGACAGATGTTCTGGTGCAATTTCCATTCCCTTTTCTATCCAGTAAATGGCCTTATCATAATTCTGTGGAATATTGGTTCCCCAGGCGTAGCATTGTGCCAGAGCTTCCATAGCTGCTGGATTATTTTCTTTTGCTGCCTGATAAAGATAATGTACCTTTGCCACACTTTTTTCAGAGTGGCTATACTTTTCTATATTCTGCAATCTTTCATTCAGGCGATTTAATGCATTCTGATAAGAATATTTAGGCTTCCCAGTTTTGATGTTAGCAGTTTTCGTGTTTATATCTTTTTTAGAAACTTTTTCAAGAACTTTTTGCGGAGTATCTGATGTATTTTTGCTTGATAATATCCGTTTCAGTGCAGTTACAAGAAATCCTGTAAAAATAGAACTGTATATATCTGCTGTATGTCCGTCTTTATAGTAAAGACATAAGCGACTATCAGAAGTATCAGATATAGATACCGAACTTAAATCATCATAACGAATTGGCAGTGGAACAGGATTGCGCTTTTTCAAATAATTAAAGTCACTGCCGTAGATGCCTTCTTTTGAAAATAAAAAACCATTTTTCCCATTTACAAATAATCCGGTATCACAAAAGACTTCAATATCTTCTTTGGCACATCCTTGTGCGAATCCACGAAGTGCATTGTCTATTTGTTTTGGTTTCAGTTGATGAAGTCGTTGTATACGAACTGGTATAATTGATTTCTCGTAGTTGCTTAAAGATTCCTTAGTAATTCCAGTAACTATTTCATAAATCCCCATTTTATCCTCCTCAACGTAAATTCTGATTTTTCTTCAGCAACCAAAGTCAGCCTACAAAGAGAGCCTATCCCCTATATTTATGGCCTCAGAGCAAGGTTTGGATACGAGTGTGTGAAGCGAGTATTCAAACTGTTGCGACTAAAGTCACAAATATAGGGGATAGGCTCTTTTTGTGGGCGTGAACTTTGCCTTTGCCTGTGGCAAACCAGAATTTAATTACTTAAACAGTGGAGCCAATGCAGCAGCTAATTCATCTTTGATAGCCTGAGCTTCTGCAAGATCCTTTCCAAGTGTGGTAAAGTATGTCTTGATCTTAGGTTCTGTACCGGATGGACGAACAACAACAGTTGAGCCATTATCAAGACCATATGTAAGTACGTTAGCAGATGGAAGACCGGTAGCTTCTGTGTTCTTGTAATCTGTCACGCTGACAACCTTCTTATCTCCGATTGCTGCAGGTGGGTTATCACGAAGTCCCTGCATGATTCCAGCCATCTTATCCATACCTGTAAGTCCTGGGAATTCAAAGCTGTCTACAACGTTTAAGTAACGTCCATATTCAGCATAAATCTCTTCAAGTCTCTGTTTGATGGAGCTTCCGGTACTTCTGTAGTAAGCAGCCATCTCGCAGATGAGCATGGAACTGATAACAGCATCTTTATCACGAACGTAAGGACCTGCCAAGTAACCATAACTCTCTTCAAAACCGAAGATAAAGCGGTCTACTTCTCCGGCAGCTTCTAAGGAAGCAATCTGGTCACCGATCCACTTAAATCCTGTAAGTACACTTCTCATCTCTACGCCATAATGAGCAGCAACAGCGTCTGCAAGTGGTGTGGAAACGATAGACTTCACTGCAACAGCCTTTTCAGGAAGTGTGCCTAATTCTTTACGTCCTGCACATATGTAGTCAAGAAGCAGAACACCCATCTCATTACCTGATACAAGTTCATAAGAGCCATCCGGACACTTCATGGCAATGCCGACACGGTCTGCGTCAGGGTCAGTAGCGAGCATAAGATCTGCACCGGATTCCTTCGCAAGTTCAAGACCAAGTTTTAAAGCTTCAAAAATCTCCGGGTTAGGATAGCTACATGTTGTAAAGTATCCGTTAGGATATTCCTGTTCCGGAACGATAGTGATATCTGTGATACCAATGTCATTTAAAACTCTTGTTACAGGAACAAGACCGGAGCCATTCAGTGGGCTGTATACCAGCTTAAGGCCGGCAGTCTTACAAAGACCTGGACGAACCTGACGAGCTTCAATAGCTTCATAGAATGCGTTCTTACAATCATCTCCTACAAAACGGATGAGTCCCTGCTCAACTCCTTCTGCAAAAGAAATGTATTTTGCCCCGTTAAGAACGTCAGTCTTCTGAATCTCTTCGTATACGATAGCAGCCGCATCATCTGTCATCTGGCATCCGTCAGGACCATAAGCCTTATAACCATTATACTTAGCTGGATTATGAGATGCAGTAACCATGATACCTGCATTACATTCATAGTAGCGTGTAGCAAAAGAAAGTGCAGGAACTGGCATCAGTGCATCGTAGATGCGAACTTTGATTCCGTTAGCGGCGAGAACGGCAGCAGCAGTTTTAGCAAAAACATCGCTTTTAATACGGCTGTCGTAGCTAATAGCAACAGTCTGGTTACCACCCTGTGTCTTTACCCAGTTAGCCAGACCCTGTGTAGCCTGACGTACTACATAGATGTTCATGCGGTTAGTTCCGGCTCCGAGAACACCTCTAAGACCGGCAGTTCCAAACTTCAGTGCAACCGCAAAACGGTCTTTAATCTCGTCATCATTTCCCTCGATGCCGGCAAGCTCCGGATGAAGATCACTGTCTTCAAGGTCAGCAGCAAGCCAGCGTTTGTACTCGTCTAAATACATCTTGTAACTCCTTCCAATGTTAAATGTTAGTGCTTTAAAAGCCTGTTTTATGTATCTAATTTTACCATAGCAGGTACTATTTATCAAGGTAAAATTATGTATACTTTTGGAAAAGAAAACGAAACATGACAAGTGAAAATAAAAGTGGATTCTTTTTTCTTTTATAATTAAGATCAAGAACATTTTCACAGTAAAATCAAAAAATAGTTCGCAAACATAAGTGGTTCTGTGGTATTATATATAATATGTGACCTTTGTGGTATCACAGAGGACATAATTAAGAAAAGAAAAGGAGAGTCCTTCTTAATTTAATTGTATTTTAAATCTATTAATATAGAAGGTACAGGAATCATGTCAGAGAAAATCATTGCAGTTTCCGCAGGAAGAGAAATCACAGAAACAGAATTTAACGAATTTTTAAGTAAGCTCCCAGAACAGCAGCAGGCTTATGTAGCAACAGAAGAAGGAAGAAAGCAGGCATTAACTCAGTATGCAAATTACTTCTTATTCGAAAAGCTTGGATATGACAAAAAGTATGATCAGGATGAAGCATTCCTTGCTACAATGGAAGCTGTTAAGAGAGAGCTTTTAGGACAGTTTGCTTTAACTCAGGAGATTAAAGACATTCAGGCAACAAAAGAAGAATGTGAAGCATACTATAACGAGCATAAGGCAATGTTCGTAAAAGAAGCAAAAGCTACAGCAAAACATATTCTTACAGCAACAGAAGAGGAAAGCAAAAAAGTATTAGAAGAAATTGAGAGCGGTGCAAAGACATTTGAAGACGCTGCAAAAGAATATTCTACATGTCCATCAAAAGCACAGGGTGGAAGTCTTGGAACATTCGGTCGTGGACAGATGGTAAAAGAATTTGATGAAGCTGTATTTACTGCAGAAGTAGGTAAGATTATCGGACCTGTAAAGACAGACTTTGGTTATCATTTAATCCTTGTAGATGAGCTGACAGGTGGAGAACAGTCTGAATTTGCAGAAGTATATCCACAGATCATGCAGCAGCTTACAACAGAGGCACAGAACAAAAAGTATATGGAAGTACGCCAGGCTATGATTGAGAAATATGGTCTTGAATTCAAATAAGATTCAATACAGTAATGCAGGAATCCTTTTTTAACAGGATGTTAACTAACAGTCGTACCCATTATTTATACTTCGTGAAGGATAGACTGTTGATCAATATAATGTTAATAAATGATAATAATAAGATTCTTGCAAAATTGTCTTTATTTTTTTCAGAACTAGGGTTATAATAGGTTCGTATAACTTAGGGCGATGCTACCATACATCGACAACTGCGCAAGCAGATATTTATATTTAT
>CAKREJ010000123.1 GCA_934317185.1 uncultured Anaerobutyricum sp.
TTATGAAAGAAAAAAAGAAAATGTCACTGGCAATGCAGATATTTATTGCATTGGTTCTGGCGATTGCTGCCGGACTTTTAATGCAAAAATATCCACAATTTGCCGAAAACTACATCAAACCATTTGGAACAATCTTTTTAAATCTGCTTAAATTCATCGTTGTTCCTATCGTACTATTTTCTATTATGTGTGGAATCATCTCCATGCGTGACATCAAAAAAGTGGGGGCTATTGGTTTAAAAACTATTATTTATTATATGTGTACTACTGCTTTTGCCATTACCTTTGGATTGATCGGCGGTAATTTATTTAAAAAGCTGTTTCCGGTAATCGCTACGACAGACTTATCCTATCAAGTAGGAGAAAAAACTTCTTTGATGGATACTATCGTAAATATTTTTCCATCCAACTTTATCACACCAATGTCTGAGGCAAATATGCTCCAGGTTATTGTTATTGCATTATTAATCGGTTTTGCAATCATTCTCGTCGGTGAAGAAAAAAATACCCGTATCATTACTCTGTGTAATGATTTAAATGATGTATTTATGAAATGTATGGAAATGATTTTGAAGTTATCTCCAATCGGTGTATTTTGTTTACTCTGCCCGGTAGTTGCCGCAAACGGTGCAACGATTATTGGTTCCCTTGCTATGGTACTCTTAGCAGCTTATGTATGCTATATCATTCATGCCATTGTTGTGTATTCCCTTGCAGTCAAAGTTCTGGGAGGAATCAGTCCTGCAACCTTCTTCAAAGAAATGCTTCCAGCTATCATGTTTGCATTTTCGAGTGCTTCCTCTGTCGGAACACTTCCTATCAATTTAGAATGTACCGAAAAAATGGGTGTATCAAAAGAAATCTCTTCTTTTATTCTCCCACTTGGTGCAACGATCAACATGGACGGAACTGCAATCTATCAAGGTGTATGTGCGATTTTCATTGCTTCCTGTTACGGAATACATTTAACACTCCCACAAATGCTTACCATTATCTTTACAGCTACGCTGGCTTCTATCGGTACAGCCGGTGTTCCTGGTGCCGGAATGGTTATGCTTGCTATGGTCCTTACCTCTGTTGGACTTCCGGTAGATGGAATCGCCTTAGTTGCTGGCGTTGACCGAATCTTTGATATGGGACGTACCACAGTTAATATTACCGGAGATGCCTCCTGCTGTGTTGTCGTTTCAAATCTTGAAAAGAAACGAGAAGCACGAAAGCTTACAAAAAAATAATTTCAAGAATGCCGGGATATTCTTGAAAAAAACAAAAATATGAATGCACATAACGAATCTTTTATTATCACTGCAAAAAGGATATTTCCTTACATCTTTCTTTGCACAAAAACGGATTCCGTTATGTGCATTTTTGATTTATTTATTTCTTTATTTCTGTGATTCCACAAAAATCTTCCAAAAATCATGCAAAAAAACTCATGAAATTATAACTACAAGCTGTAAAAAAAGATAAACTGTGCTATTTCACACCCTGTTTTGTTATTTATGAATCGATTTTGAGAAAAAACAGCACATTTTATGTAAATTATTCGTTTTTCAGTGCTTATTTTACACTTTTCAGCTTATATATAGTATTAATTGTAATATATTAATTAATATTAATTATATAAATTGCATCTTGAAGTTTCTTTTCGGATGTTGTATGCTGTAAAAAAGGTTTTTGAGGCATTTTTAAGCATTTTAGGGGCATTATACCCTTATCAAAACTTAACAGTATTGATAAAGCTTCAAAAACAACGAAAAATAGGGCTGTAAGCTTTATCAAAACTTATTGTCAAAATTGGAGGATTAGTAATGGTTTACGGATACTGCCGAGTATCAACGAAGGGACAGGCGAAGGACGGAAACAGTATAGAAGCACAGGAAGCGGCAGTAAGAGAGGCAGGTGCAGAAGAAATATATGCAGATGCATTTACAGGAACAAAGAAGCACCGGCCACAGTTAGACAAGTTGCTAAAAGTGATACAAGACGGTGACAAGGTTGTGGTGACCAAGCTAGATAGAATCGCAAGAAGTGCCACACAGGGAATCGCATTGATAGATACAATGCTCGATAAAGGAGTCACCGTACATATTTTAAATATGGGTATTATGGATAATACACCTACCGGCAAGCTGATTCGAACGATTATGCTTGCCTTTGCTGAGTTTGAACGTGATATGATTGTCGAACGAACGCAGGAGGGAAAAGCCATCGCCAAACAAAAAGAGGATTTTAAAGAAGGAAGACCTCGAATCAGTAAGATAAAAATTGATCATGCCCTCTCTCTTTTAGATGAGGGATATAGTTACAAACAGGTCGAGAGTATGACCGGAATCAGTACCGCTACCCTTGCCAGAAGAAAGCGGGAGCGGCTTTTGGAAGAAGATTTTTAATGATATGCATCAAAACAACTCAGATAATTGGAGGAATTTGTTATGGCAAATTTTGCAATCGCAGCCGATGAAAATGTTATTGCCCGTGGCAATAAATTGATTGAAGAGCTACAAGAACCGGGAGAAAAAAAAGGAGTTACATTAAACAGACTTTTTGATCTGGTATCCACCCATCTACAAGAAGATCAGTTAAAAAGGAGCGGTGTGGATACTGAAGCATTAGATGCTTCTATTACAAACATTCGCAATCTGTTTACTGCTGCCCTCTCTGGCAAAGAAGAAATCCGTACGGAGTACGAGCGCCGTATGGCAGAGCTTCGAGAAAGAAATGAAGAATTAGAAAAAAACTATAAGATTCAACTAGGAAAGCTTACCTCAGAAAAGGAAGAAGCTTTGCGAAAATACAATGATTTAAAAGAATTGCAGGAAACTGCAGAAACTGCAAGAAAAGCTGCAGAAGAACAGAGTGCTTCCGCTGTCAATCTTGCAAAAGAAAAAGACAAAACAAATATTATGCTGATGGAAAAGCTGCGTATGGCAGAACAAAAAGCCGAAAGTTATGATTTATTAGAAGAAGAAGCCATTTCTTTAAAACAGCAGGTTTCTGATCTGCAATTCAAAATAAAAGACTACGAAAAAAATGAACTTCTACATATTAAAGAAATAGAACAATTAAAAAAAGAAAAAGAGAGCGATTCTTCTACTATTAAGAAATTAAATCAGGAAAAACTCAATACAAATGAAAACGCTCAAAAAGAGCTGTCTCAAAAAGCGACTCTTATCACTACTTTAGAAAAAGAATTAAATGCTCTGCGTATTCAGCTTGCAGAACAGACAAAAGATGCCGAACTTATGAAAGAACGAGCCGTTATCGAAAAAGAACGGGAAATGATTTCTAAAATAGAAGAACTCCGCAACACAATTGATACATTAAAAGAAGAAAGATATAATTTGCAGCTTGAATTAAGTAACTTAAAAAAATAATTTATTTAATTTCTATAACAAGAGGGGGGTCTGCCGTTATGATTGATAATCTTATCTGCAGGCATCCCTTGAAATCTTTCATTATTCCTACATTCATTATATAACGATAACTAAAGTGTATTTGAAAAAAGAAAATCTAAAAATGCTTTAACTTCATTCGTGATTTTTTCTTTATTCCAAGCAAGTAAAACTTCTGTAACAAGTTCCTTACTATCTATTTTATAAACAAAACATTTGTCTGCTAAAGGACGCATAGATGCCGGTAATATTGCAATCCCAAGTCCGTTTTCTGCCAATGTCATTGCTGTTCTAGCATCCTCGCATTCATAATATATATCTCCGGAAAGTTCATTTTTTTCAAAAGCCGACAACAAAAATCCACGATATCGATGTGATAATATGAGCCGTTCTTTAGATAATTCTTTTAATGTAAGAATATTATCCTTTCCCAATTCCTTTTGCGGAATCGCCATCGCACATAACTCATCTGTCATTAAAACCCGGCTTTCAAATCCATTCACAGAAATTGGAGTACGTAATGTTGTAATATCTACAACACGATTCTCTAACTGATTTTTTAAATTAAATGTGGAACCCTCATGAATATCAAAGTGAATTTCCGGATGTTTTATTGCATATTTTTTAAAGTGTTTTGCCATCATAGATACTGTAGATGGAGCAAGACCAATATGGATCGTTACAGCTTCATTTGCTTTAATTACCTCTCTTTTTGTAATATCCGCCATTGTAAGAAGACTTGTTGCTCTTATATACAATACTTTCCCTGCTTCTGTAAGAGTAATATTTTTAGCTCCGCGCACAAAAAGTTTCACACCAAGTTCCTCTTCTAACATTTTTATCTGATAACTAATGGGAGGCTGGGTCATATGAAGAGTTCGTGCTGCCCCACTAATTGTTCCGGCATCTACAATCGCTCGAAAATATTCTAATTGTTTTATTTCCATATTATTACATCCTTTTAACAGTATTTTATAATGTTAGGATCAAAAGGTATTTTGTCCCTAACTTGATGTCACGAATTACTCCGTAGCTCGACCCTGACATCATTTTATAGAATCACTATAAATATATCACAAAAAATCATTTAATGTAATCTATCCATTCAAAAAATATTCATCTACAATATAAAATCAATATTTTTCATATATCTAACTTCATGTTATAATCGCTTAAGTAAAAAGAATGTAAACATAACAGGAAGTGATCTTATTTATGAAAAGAATTGATTTTGACAACGGAAAAATTACTACCAACATTTTTCAGGCAGCTATACCGATGTTGGTCGCACAGATTTTAAGTCTCCTTTATAATATTGTAGACCGAATCTATATTGCAAGAATACCCGATATTGGAACAACTGCACTCGGAGCCGTGGGTCTGTGTTTCCCGATTATTGTAATTATTACGGCTTTTAGCAACTTGTTTGGCAGCGGTGGTGCTCCTATCTTTTCAATTGAAAGAGGACGTAACGATACAAAAAGAGCAGGTATGGTCATGAATACCTCCTTTTTTATGCTCACAGTATGCTCTGGTTTGCTGATGTGTATCGGTTTTTTATTTGCCAGACCGATTCTCACAATCTTTGGAGCTTCTGACAATGCACTTATCTATGCC
>CAKREJ010000124.1 GCA_934317185.1 uncultured Anaerobutyricum sp.
TTCACGCAACGACTACTGGCACATTTTACCAGTATTTCTTTTTTATTTTTCGTCCGTCATTCCAACAAATCAGGATTTAAAACCCTTTGTAGTATCTTCCCAGAGCATCTGCTGCAACCATTGCTGCATATACCTTCTCCGGTGTAACTTCAAACGGCTCATTACCTAATGTATCATCTGGTGAAGCTGCTAATGTTGCTGCTTCCATAAGAGCATCCTTATCCGGATTCTCGATTCCTAAGTCTGCAAATGTAGTAGGAAGTCCAACATCCATGCAGAAAGTAATTACTTCATCTAATAAATCTTCATCAGCATTCTCAAGTACAAGCTGTGTTAATGTACCAAAAGCAACTTTTTCTCCATGGTATAAATGATGACATTCTTTTATACATGTCAGGCCGTTATGGATTGCGTGTGCACCAGCTAATCCACCACTCTCAAATCCCATGCCGGATAATAATGTATTCGCTTCGATTACTTTTTCTACTGCTGTAGTACATACATCAGCTTCCACTGCAAGTTTTGCCTTTACACCTTCTTCTATCAATGTCTGATAGCAGACTTTTGCTAAAGTGATTGCTGCAATTGTAATATGACCGCCTGCACAGCTCGTTGCATTACTTGCCTGACAAGCTTTTGCTTCAAAGTATGTTGCAAGTGCATCACCCATACCGGAAACTAACAGTCTCGCCGGAGCTTTTGCGATAATATCGGTATCTACTAAAACAAGATTTGGGTTTGCCGGCAGCCACAGGTATTCTTCGAATACACCATCATCTGTATAAACTACAGTAAGTGCAGAACAAGGTGCATCTGTTGCTGCAATTGTAGGACATACGATAACCGGACTTTCTACATAATATGCAACTGCTTTAGCTGTATCAAAAATCTTTCCACCGCCTACACCGATTACCATATCGCAGCCTTTTTCTTTTACGATAGCAACAAGACGATTAATCTCATTCTTAGAACACTCTCCATGAAATGCTTCAAAAACAAGTTCGCAACCTGTATCTTTGTAGCTATCTTCAATAATTCCACCAACACGTTTCTTTCCACCTTCACTAATTAAAATAAAAGGCTTCTTTCCAAGCTTTGTAGCGTACTGTGCAATATTGGCAAGTTCTCCTTTCCCCTGCACATACTTCGCTGGACTGATAATAATGTTTGCCATAAAAAAATACCATCCTTTCTTATAATAGAAAAAAATTGCTACAAAAACCGCTTTGTAACCCCGGTTTTCTTGTTATAATTATAACAATTTTAAAGTAAAAAAGCAAGAGTCTTTGTGCAATCAGAATAAAAAAACAGGAAATAACACTATAGTTATTTCTGTGAAATTACTATAGTATTCATTTCCTGTTCTGGTCTATTCTATTCGAAATTGTTATTAATGATATAATTAGCTTAATGCTGCTGTAACAAGAGCCATTTTGTAAACTTCCTGTGCATTACATCCACGGCTTAAGTCATTAATTGGTGCATTAAGTCCCTGAAGAACTGGTCCGATTGCTTCGTATTCACCAAGTCTTGCAGCAATCTTATATCCGATATTACCTGCACTGATTTCCGGGAAGATGAAAGTATTTGCCTGTCCTGCTACTGTAGAACCTGCACATTTTACTTTTGCAACTTCAGGTGCTACCGCTGCATCAAACTGAAGCTCACCATCAATATCTAAATCTGGAGCCATTTCTTTTACTTTCTTTGTAGCGTTCGCCATTAATGTAACCATCTCGCCTTTTCCTGAACCATAGGTAGAATAGGATAACATAGCTACCTTTGGATCAATACCAAAGATTTTAGCTGTCTTTGCTGTCTCAATAGCGATTTCTGCTAATTCATCTTCATTTGGTGCAATGTTAATCGCACAGTCACCCATTGCTAACTTCTTATCACCTTTTACCATGATGAAGCAAGAACTTACAATCTTGTTACCTGGCTTTGTTTTGATTAACTGTAATGCAGGACGTACTGTATCTGCAGTAGAATAAGTTGCTCCACCTAACAGACAATCTGCCTTGCCCATCTTTACTAACATTGTTCCAAAATAATTTGATTTAGAAAGGGCATCACGAACCTGCTCCGGTGTCATCTTACCTTTTCTTAATGTAACCATCTCATCAACCATAGCATCGATATCATCGTACTGCTCCGGATCAATAATCTGGCATTTATCAATATCAAATCCAGTTTCTTTTGCTGCTGCCTTTACTTCGTCAACCTTTCCAAGAAGAATAACTCCAAGAACTCCCTCTGCTGTAAGTTTATCTGCTGCTTCAAGAATACGGGCATCCGTTCCCTCTGTGAAAACGATAGTACGTGGGTTTGCTTTTAACTGTTCTGATAATTTTTTAAACATGTTTTATATACCTCCTGTTATTTATCCATCTAACTAAATCCAAATAAGCAAAATCATACAATGGATCATTGTGCAAATTTCGCATACCTTTTTATTGTATCGATTTTGTTTCAGCTTTTCAAGCTATTTCAAAAGAAAATACAAAATTTTATGCATTTTTCTTTGTACATAATGAAGCTTTCTTACAAATCACACAACAAACTTATATGCAAACTACATAACAAAAGAATTATTGCACAGATTTCTTATATTCATAACGTAAAATTCCGTTCTGAAATACTCCTTCTTTCCAATAACCTTCTTCCACAATATTCCAATCAGGATGTTCTTTATCAGAATATCTCTTCTGTCCGTAACCATCTACGATTCCATCCGCATCAAAAATAGCATCACATAAAAGCTTACCATCCTTCTGATATACTTTGTAACGATTCTTATCCCATTCAAAAGCACGCACACCTGTAGTATAACGGTTACGATATCCCTGACGGAACTTTTTGCCGCTAAGCTGTCTGAACAAACGTAATGTAGCCGGATGAAGTAATGCCGTATGTCGAAGTCCTCCCTCACTTAATTGCTTATAATAATAGGGATAAAATGGTATCATAAACTGTAAAAACACTCTTCTTAACTTCTGTCTGTCTTTTATGTAACCAGTAAGTTTCCCTTCTGCCTCTTCTTTAAAATCAAAACAGGAAAAATATTCTTTTACCATCGCAGAGGCAGGGGAAGAAAGTTCTTCTGCGATGTTTTCTTTTTCTTTATATAATATAGATGAAATCTCACCTGTCATCTGAAGCTTATCCCATTCTTCTTTATTATATGCACAAAACAAAGTTTGCAATTCGTGATTTATATAATGATATAATTGCTCTTTTAAATCACTTTTTTCTTCATCAGATACCTCTTTCGTTACCTCTCTTTTCTCATCGATTAATTCTCTTTCCGGTTTCCATTGTGTGGTAGCTTTAGAATTTGACTTAGAGGACATAAAAAAAGCCACCCCTGCAACAAGGATAATAACTACTACCGCTCCAATTATAAGACTCATTTCTTTTCTCCATTCTTTCTCTTCTTAATGTAATAATGGCATATTTAAAAAAGCCATACTATATTTATATTATACGTTTTTCACAAAAAATTCAATATTAAATGCTATATTAATCTCATATAATTGAAGGATGATATTCTATTTTCAACACAGTATTTTCAAAGCTTCTATCAATGTCTTCCTCTCACATCACAAGAATACCAACTATATTTTCTTTTGGAGGTTTTATATGCTTTTCTGTCTTTTACAGCTAAATTTAAAACTATTATTTGTCCTTATTGTTTTTGGATTTATCATGGGACAGACGCGGCATACCGCCATTCAAAATTTTTCACATAAAAAGTATAACTACTTTCTTCTTGACTTTTTTAATCTTGTCGGAACACCCGTTCATGAACTTGGTCATCTTTTATTTGGTCTTTTGTTCGGATATAAAATTGACCAGATCTGTCTCTATCGCAGTACAAAAAAAGCCTTACGTTCAGGTGGTACTCTTGGTTTTGTAAAAATGCATCACGAGAATCATTCTTTTCTCCAAAAACTGCAGGGAGATCTCGGACAGTTTTTCATTGGTATCGGTCCACTACTGTTTGGTCCATTCGTTATTTACATAATAAGCTTGCTTCTTCCAGATAGAATACGAACATTACCTGCTTCTTTTCAGAAAGACTTGACAATTTTCCTCAAAGCCTTGCAAGAATTAAAACCTTTTGATATAATCTTTCTGTTTATGTTCCTTTATATAATTATAGGAATTTCCTTAAATATGGAATTAAGCAGACAGGACTTATATCTTGCCTGTAAAGGTTTTATTTTTCTTGAAATAATATTTTTGATTTTTTCAGGTTTTTCTGTTTTATTTCATTGGAATCTTCAACCGGGTATTGATTTTTTATTTCGCTGGAATCTTCTGATTTCCTCTATTGGGATTATCTCTGCCCTTCTTGCTAATTTGATTTCTTTGATTTAAAATCTGTAAATAATATTTATCACAAAGGAGTATATATAAATCATGTCACTATTTAGAAAATGTAAAAACAAATTCATCTCAAAACTTAGAAGGATTCGTAAATATTACCGTTATAAAGTGTATTTCCCAAAGCTTTATTCTTCTTATTGCAATGTTCCCGTACAGGAGAATAAAGTTTTATTTTTAGAAATGCGCTTCACTAAACTCTCCAACTCCTTTCAATATTTATATAAAAAATTAGAGGAATCCGGAGAATACGACTTACAGTGCTCTTATGTACAGTTTAATTTTATCCGTGGGCGAGAATTTACACAGCGTGTTAATGAGATGCTGAAAGAATTAGCTACCGCAAAATATGTATTTGTTGATGACGCTTCCTTAATTCTTTCTTCCATTCCATTAAGAAAAGAAACTGTCGCAATCAATTTATGGCATGCCTGCGGTGCTTTTAAAAAGTTTGGACGCAGTACCGCTGAATTAAAATTTGGATCTTCTGCTGCCACATTAGATAAATATCCAAACTATGGCAACCTTACTCATGTAACAGTCAGCAGTCCGGAAGTTATCTGGGCATATGAAGAAGCAATGCATCTTCCAAAAGGTATCGT
>CAKREJ010000125.1 GCA_934317185.1 uncultured Anaerobutyricum sp.
TTTTGGGATGCATCTCCACCTACGCATTCAATCGCATGATCAATCGTAAGTCCTTCTGGAATCTCCCATACCAGATGGGTCTCATCGGCAAAAGTGAAGCTGCTAAGCTTATCTTCATTCGTTCCGAAGATAATAAGCTTCGTATCCGGATGCATATAGCGGAAAAAAACAGCGGTAATATAACCAAGATTACCATCTCCCCAGATTCCTACAACATTCCTTCTTGCATGAGTAAAACGTTCAAATCGGCGTAATGCATGTACACTTACACTTACAATCTCTGTAAATGCTGCTACAGTTCTGTCAATATCCTGTGGCAAACGAACCAGTCTGTCTCTATCCAAAGCGACATTGTCCTGCATAAAACCATCAAAACCGCTCGCACGGAACTTAGAACTTCTCAGGTAATTCTCTGCGATAATATCATCTTTTTCGACTGGGGTATTCGGAATCATAACAACCAGTTCACCTGGTTTAAATTCTCCTGTCGCATCATAAACTACGTCTCCAATCGCTTCATGAATCAGAGCCATAGGCAGCTTTTTAGCCATAACATCTGCCGGACGGGTTCCCTGATAATAGCGCTGGTCTGCGTGACAGATAGATAAATGCGTTGGCCGCACTACTACCTTATCACTATTCAAATCAATATCATTAAATGCTACTTCAAATCTTCTGGGTGCCACCAGACGATACACTGTATTCAACATTTATTTATCTTCTCCTTTAATCAAAGTTTCAGCAACTCGTAAGTCATATGGATAAGTAATTTTGATATTAAAAACTTCTCCCTCTACCAGATGTACATCCTGTCCTTTAATAACAAAAATCTTGCAGGCATCTGTAAGAATCTCTTTTTCTTCTTCTGTCAGACCTTCATAAAGATCTTTTAACTTCTTAGCCTTAAAAGACTGTGGAGTCTGTCCCTGATACATAACCGAACGGTCAGGAATATTACTGATGATCTCGTGACCTACACTCTCTACGATAGTATCGGAAGCAGGAATAACTGTATCACAAGCACCATATTCCTGTGCATAACGAATGTTATCTTCAATAATACGATATGTCAGGAACGGACGAACAGAATCATGCGTTACGATAATCGTATCATCATCCAGACCATATTCTTTTTCAATATAACGAATAGAGTTCATGATCGTCTCATTACGAGTAGAACCACCTTCAATTACTACAATCTTACTATCATCATTAAAGTTCTTCTTCACCAGATTCTTCGTATGGTTAATCCACTGAGAAGGACAAAGCACGATCAGCTTCTCAAACTTACTGTTCACATAAAACTTCTCTAATGTATGAAGAATGATCGGCTTACCACCAACATTAAGGTACTGCTTTGGCTTCTCAACATTTCCCATTCTGCTGCCGATTCCTCCGGCTAAAATTACTCCAAAAACCATTTGCTCCTCCTTTTGTTCAAGGGAAAAATCCCTTTTTACACATAATATGATGTTAGGGTCAAAAAGTATTTTTCCCCTAACTTGATATCACGAATTACTCTGTAGCTAACGCAACTCCCGTAATTCTGAAACATTCGAAATTCGCTGATTTACTGCGTAAATCGCTACTTTCTCATGTTTCGCGGGTCCCAAAGTCAAACACCTTATCGTGCAAGCACGAACGGTATTTTGACCTTTTGACCCTGACATCATCATATACCAGATTGGGGCATCGTGTCAATTAAATTACTTTTTTAACATTCTCAGTTATTCTTTGATAATTCAAGAACGCCTCTATACCTGAATCGCCAACTATTTATGAATTCCCTAAACCCTTTTTGTCAGTCAAAAATAATGTCTCAAGATACTTTATTCCTGTTTTTGTTTTGAAAATATTTTCCCGCACCTTTTCTGCTGTTTCCCTGCTGCTTCCATCCTCAAATAGATTTACTAAAAAGTCTGCTTCCACAAGAATCTGATAATCCTCCCCTTCTATTCCGTTATAGGTATGATGATGTGCGATAAGAAAAAGTACCCGGTCAATGACTGCTTCATCGTATCCAAGTGCGATTAACATTGGCTCGGCTACACCCGGTCCTTCTTTTTCCTGATATTTTCCGCCAGAACTTCCGTACTTTTCTTCACTTACTTTAATTCCGATATCATGAACAATCGCTGCTGTCCGGAGAATATGCAGCTTTGCCGTTTCCAGTTCTTCTGCTTCACCAATCAGCTTTGCAAATTCATACACCTTTAAAAAATGCTGCACCCTCTTCGGATCCCCTGCATAATATTCCATCATCTTTTCTATTAGCTTTCTGTCTTGTTTGTTCATTATATTATATCCTCCCTGTACTGTAAAACCAGCTTTCATGGTCTATCATCATACCATTGGTATTTCCTGCCTGTAATACAAAAAAACATCAGCAAATCCGTAAAGTAATTTTATCACGAAAATTTTCTATCGTAAAATGTATATTTTTCACCTCATTTTCGCACCTTAACTATAGATTCTGCTTCTTCTTTCTTCATAATTCCCTGCCAATTTTTCAATTTACGCTTAAGCACAGCTTCCGTCAGCCATTATACTTTACAAAAACCATAATTTCTGTTTTGCCATTTTAGAAAAGTCAAAAGCTTTTATGTTACTCTATTTCATTTATGACTTCGGAGCAACAACTCTCTAAGGAGGTTTTCATGAATATTTTATATGTTATCCTGCTTTCTGTTTTTTCTCTCATTGTTCTTTTTCTCTTAACGAAGCTCATCGGTTATCGTCAGATGTCTGAAATGAGTATGTTTGATTATATTAGCGGTATCACGATTGGTTCAATTGCAGCAGAAATGGCAACTGCTCCTGATTTAAGTTTTTCTGAGCCTCTTACTGCTATGATCGTTTATGGACTTATAACTGCTCTGCTTGCTTTTATCACAAGTAAAAATATGAAAGTTCGACGTTTTATTTCAGGCTC
Source organism: uncultured Anaerobutyricum sp. (assembly GCA_934317185.1). Taxonomy (GTDB): domain Bacteria; phylum Bacillota; class Clostridia; order Lachnospirales; family Lachnospiraceae; genus Anaerobutyricum. The sequence goes on from CAKREJ010000125.1 coordinate 2,933, forward strand.
TCCATACATCCTATTTAATGATGGAACTCTGTACGAAGGAAATTTCAGAAAAGGCCATATTGATTTATCTGAGTTCCTTGTACAATGCCGCCTGAATGGCTTTTTCGATTTGAAGGAATTACAAACAGCAATTCTTGAAGAGAATGGAAGAATCAGTTTTCTTGCAAAATCAGAACATCGCCCCACTTCACCTTCTGATTTCAATCTGTCTCCGGATAAAGAAGTGCTTCTTCCAACCTATATAATAGATGGAGAAATTCTTTATGAGAATCTTCTGCATTCCGGAAAAGATAAAAAATGGCTAAAAAATCAACTTTCCGCACATGGATGCAAACACTTCTCTGATGTTTTTCTTGCAACCGGAAACCAGCAAAACACGCTGACTGTCTATTTGAAAAACAACCAAAATGGCAGTGGTGTCATAAAAGAATAAATGCTTTTATATCTTTTTTTTGAAAGTTTTTATCATTTTTACTTCACAAATTGAATTTTCTCTGATATAATCAATTCGTTTCTATCATAAAACGGCATCTTACTTGTTTTTATTTTGCTTATTATCCGCCCGGTTTATGATAGTACATAAACTTTATAGAATTCGTTTATAAAACTTTTTTAAACAATGATTTTTTAATGATAACCATTGTTTATATTTTTTGCGTCTTTTTTCCGTGAGAGACGGACAGGAGTTTTTACCAAAAACACAATTGGAGGTTAACATGAAAGATTTAGTCGAAATCCGCTGGCATGGTCGCGGCGGTCAAGGTGCGAAAACTGCGGCACTTCTGCTTGCTGATGTAGCTTTTAGTACCGGTATGCATGTACAGGGGTTCCCTGAATATGGCCCGGAACGAATGGGAGCACCGATCACTGCATATAACCGTCTGAGTAATGATCAGATTCGTGTGCATTCTAATATTTATAATCCAGATTATGTTGTCGTCGTTGACGAAACTCTTTTAGATTCCGTTGATGTGACAGAAGGTTTAAAAGAGAATGGGGCAATCATCATTAATACCAAACATACAAAAGATGAAGTTTCCCCAAAATTAAATGGCTATAAGGGAAATGTATATACGATAGATGCAAGAAAGATTTCATTAGAAGCACTCGGAAAGTATTTTCCAAACTCCCCGATGCTTGCTGCTACCGTAAAAGTATCCGGTGTTATGGATGATACAGCTTTTCTTGCTGAAATGCAGAAATCTTATGCACATAAATTTGCTTCAAAACCAGAAGTAATCGAAGGTAATATGAAGGCTCTCTCCCTTGCTTTACAGGAGGTACAATAATGGTATCGGATATCAATAAACTTGGACTTGATGTAAAATGGCAGGATTTAACTCCTGGTTGCACAATTGTCGGAAGCTGCACTGCCGAAGTTTTCCATACGGGAGAATGGCGTGTAGATACACCGGAATTTATCGAGGATAAATGTAAACAATGTCTTTTATGTGTTCCTGTCTGTCCTGACAGTTCCATTCCTGTAAAAGAAGGAAAAAGACTTGATTTTGACTTTGACCACTGTAAAGGCTGTGGTATTTGCGAAAAAGCCTGTCCATTCGGTGCGATCATTATGAAAAAGGGGGTACGATAATATGTCCATCAAAGAACGTTTATCCGGAAATGAAGCTATTGCTAATGCTATGCGTCAGATTAATCCTGATGTTATGCCAGCTTATCCGATTACCCCTTCTACAGAAATCCCACAGTATTTCACTTCCTTTGTTTCTAACGGAAAGGTAGATACTGTATTTATTCCTGTAGAAAGTGAGCACAGTGCCATGAGTGCCTGTGTCGGTTCCGAAGCTGCCGGAGCAAGAACAATCACAGCAACTTCTTCCTGTGGTCTTGCTCTTATGTGGGAAATCCTCACCGTCGCTGCTTCTGACAGACTTCCTATCTGTCTTGCCCTTGTAAACCGTACACTTTCCGGTCCTATTAATATTAACTGTGACCATTCGGATGCAATGGCCGCAAGAAATACCGGATGGATTCAGATTTTTGCTGAAAATAATCAGGAAGCTTATGACAACATGGT
>CAKREJ010000126.1 GCA_934317185.1 uncultured Anaerobutyricum sp.
TTTATCTGCCACGGCAATATTTGCAGATCACCGATGGGTGAGTTTATTTTAAAAGATATGGTTAAAAAAAGAGGGTTAGAGGATTCCTTCCAGATTGCTTCCTGTGCTACCAGTCGGGAAGAGATTGGAAATCCAATTCATCCAGGAGCAAGAGCAAAGCTTGATGAGATGGAGATTCCTCACACGAAGAGACAGGCACGACAGCTTACGAAAAAAGATTATGAAATTTATGATTATCTGTTATGCATGGATAAATGGAATATTAATAATGTAAAAAGGATTATTGGTTGTGATCCGAAGCATAAGGTATATCTTTTACAGGAATTCACAGGAAGAAAAAGAGATATTGCTGACCCGTGGTATACCGGTAATTTTGATGAAACTTATGAAGATCTTGTTGAAGGGTGTGAGGCATTTCTTGAGGAGCTTGGTGTATAGAATATGTGAGATGACGCTCTTCTCGCAATAAGAATGCCTCGGCTTTCTTAAAATATAAAAATAAGTATTCTAAAAGAATACACTTATGTATAAAGGGAGGATTTTACAAATGAACAGAGTAGAAAAAGCAGCCAACTACCACCAGAAAGGATATAATTGTGCACAGGCAATTGTATGTGCTTTTTGTGATAAAGTAGGTTTAGATGAGGAAACTGCATTTAAAGTATCTGAAGGTCTTGGTCTTGGTGTCAGTGATACTTATGGAACCTGTGGAGCGGTAACAGGAATGGCTCTTATTATGGGAATGGTTAATAGTTGTGGTGATTTAGAAGCACCGGTTTCTAAAGCGGATACTTATAAAAAAGTACGGGAGCTTAATGATATTTTCCGTAAGAAGAATGGTTCTACAATTTGTCGTGAGTTAAAGGGAATTGATACCGGAAAGGTACTTCGTTCCTGTCCCGGCTGCATTGAAGATGCCGCTAAAATATTATCTGAAAAATTAGGAGAATAATAATATCTGTTTAAGCATAATAAAGGTGTCTAATGTATAATCTTTATACGTTAGATGCCTTTTCTATATTTTTAGATTGTTTTGATTTAATTAGCAGATGCCCTTCATTTCGTTTATAAAAATACCTGTGGCTTTGCTACTTTCTGTTATACAAGACAGACATATCGCAAAGAACGACCAATGGACAAACAAGGAAGAATAAGATAAAATATTTACATAATTTGTAACTATTTAAGGGTAATCTTTTAAGAATACCTCAGCATTCTTGCTGCGGGATATGCATCATGTAGCGTATAACATACTTCTACTGCATATCTGATATAACAGAAATTTTAAATAGTTACTGACAAAAAGGAGATTGGTATTATGGGTAAATGTGATGTAACTGCACTGGGAGAATTATTGATTGATTTTACAGAGAATGGAATAAGCGAACAGGGGAATCCTGTTTTAGAAGCGAACCCCGGTGGAGCACCCTGCAATGTACTTTCTATGTTAACAAAGCTTGGGCATTCAACAAATTTTATCGGAAAAATAGGAAAGGACCAGTTTGGAGTACAGTTGGAGGCTGTATTAAAAGAAGTAGGAATTGGTACATGGGGACTTCGAAAGGATGAAACAATTCCTACAACGCTTGCTTTTGTACATACGGCACCGGATGGCGACAGGGATTTTTCCTTTTATCGCAATCCGGGAGCAGATATGATGCTTTCTGAAGAAGATTTAAGAGAAGATATTATTGTGGGAAGTAAGATTTTTCATTTTGGAACTTTGTCTATGACACATGATATCTGTCGGCAGGCAACAAAGAAAGCCATCGATATTGCAAAGTCGGCAGGTGCTTTAATTTCTTTTGATCCAAACCTTAGAGTGCCATTATGGGATTCTTTAGAAAATGCCAGAAAGCAGACATTATATGGACTTACCCATTGTGATATTTTAAAAATCTCTGATAATGAAATCCAGTGGCTTACTGGTGAAAAGGATTTTGATAAAGGCATAGAATGGATTCAGGACCGATTCCACACACCATTAATCCTTGTTTCTCTTGGAAAGAATGGCAGTATTGCCTGCTGTAAGACTGAAAAAGTGAAAGTCCCTGCATTTCTTCAGGAAAATACAATAGAGACAACCGGTGCTGGAGATGCTTTTGGTGCATGTATCCTTCATTATGTATTAGAACATGGATGGAAGGACTACACAGAAGATGAGCTTAGAGAAATGCTCACTTTTGCAAATGCTGCTGCATCGATTGTTACAACAAGAAAAGGTGCTCTTCGAATAATGCCAACAAAAGAAGAAATCCTACAGTTGCTTGATTAAAAGAATTTTTTAATGATCATAAATATTTATTTGTCTATTTTATAAGATTAATGCTATAATAAAGAGTGGCTGTCTAATGTAGAAGATGGCCGCCTTTTATGTAATAAAATAAAAAGACAAGGAGATAAAAGTATGAGTGAAGAACGAAAAGAGAACGTGCAGACAAATAACCCCTTAGGGAAAGATTCTGTAGGTTCTTTAATGGTCAAGTTTGCTGTTCCAAGTATTATTGCGATGCTTGTAAGTGCTTTATACAATATCGTTGACCAGTTATTTATCGGGCAGGCAGTAGGTACACTTGGCAATGCGGCAACAAATGTTGCATTTCCGCTTACAACATCCTGTATCGCCCTCGCATTAATGTTTGGTATTGGTGGTGCTTCCTGTTTTAATTTAAATATGGGAAGAGGTACTAGTGAAAAAGCTATCTATTTTGTTGGAAATTCCATCGTCTGTTTAATTGGCAGTGGTGTAATTTTATTTTTGATTTCAGAATTATTTTTAACCCCGCTTTTAAAGGGATTTGGTGCTCCTGGGAACGTACTTCCTTATGCACAGACTTACGTCCGGATTACAGCAATCGGTTTTCCTTTTTTAATTTTAACAACCGGTGGTTGTCATCTGATTCGTGCAGATGGCAGTCCACAGATGGCGATGATTTGTAATCTGGTCGGTGCGATCATCAACACAATTTTAGATGCCGTATTCGTTATGGCTTTTCACTGGGGAATGGCCGGTGCAGCACTCGCAACAATTATTGGTCAGATTGTTTCTGCAATCATCGTAATTCGCTACTTGCTTCACTTTAAAACGGTTCCTCTAAAAAAGAAACATTTTCGTCCGCAGATGGAATATGTAGGAAGAATTGCACAAATTGGTATGGCTTCTTTCTTTAATCAGGTCGCTATGATGATTGTGCAGATTGTTATGAATAATTCACTGACTTTTTATGGTGCATCTTCTATTTACGGAGAAGCGATTCCTCTGGCATGTGCCGGAATTGTCATTAAAGTAAATCAGATCTTTTTCTCAATCGTAATCGGACTTGCTCAGGGAAGCCAGCCGGTAGAGAGTTTTAATTACGGTGCAAAAAATTATAATCGTGTGCGTAAAGCATTTAGACTTGCAGCGTCAACCGGCGTTATCATTTCTATTTTTTCCTTTATACTGTTTCAGATTTTTCCACGACAGATTCTTGGACTTTTTGGAACCGGGGAGCCAGAATATTTTACATTTGGAGTACGTTTCTTCCGTATCTTCTTATTCTTTATCTGGTTAGATGCTCTACAGCCAATTACCTCAACTTTCTTTACCTCAATCGGAAAGCCGGCAAAAGGTATTTTCCTGTCCCTTACAAGGCAGATTATTTTCTTTATTCCATTGCTTCTGATCTTGCCACGTTTTATGGGAATCGAAGGCTGTATTTACTGCGGACCGATTGCTGACTTTTTATCAGCCGTTGTTACTATTATCATGGCATTACTTGAGTTCAAAAATATGCCAAAACAAGACGAAAGTATATAAAAGGGTATTTTTATAATGATAAAAACAGGGATAAAAGATAATTATGGCAGAGAGATAAATTATATGCGGATTTCAATCACCGACCGCTGTAATCTCCGATGTCGTTATTGTATGCCTGATGGGGCTAATTGGATTCCTATGAAAGAAATTCTTACTTATGAACAAATAACGGAAATCTGTCAGGAAGCAGTAGGTCTTGGAATTACCCGTTTTAAAATCACGGGAGGAGAACCTTTAGTAAGAAAGGATTGTCCGGAATTAATCCGTATGATAAAAAATATTCCGGGGGCAGAACTTGTCACGTTGACAACGAATGGCCTGTTATTGGGTGAACAATTAGAAGATTTACTATCTGCAGGTCTTGATGCTGTTAATATCAGTCTTGATACACTAGATGCAAAAAAATACGAATGGATTACTGGATTTGATAAGCTTTCTGTCGTACTATCATCAATAACAAAGGCTGTCGATTCTAAAATCCCAGTGAAAATCAATACTGTTTTGCAAAAAGAAGTGAATGAGGAAGATTGGCTGCCTCTTACGCAGCTTGCAAAAGAACTTCCGTTAAGTGTACGTTTTATTGAGATGATGCCGATTGGCTATGGAAAGACAGCAGAAAGTATTTCTAATGAGGATTTAAAAGAGAAACTAAAACAACATTATGGTTATTTAACAAAAGATTGTCATACATATGGTAATGGTCCTGCCGTTTATTATTCCATAAACGGATTCAAAGGAAATATTGGCTTTATCAGTGCGATGCATGGGAAGTTCTGTAACCTGTGTAATCGTATCCGAATGACCTCTACAGGGGAGCTAAAGCCTTGTCTTTGCTATGAACAGCGTTGGACCTTAAAACCTGTTTTACAAATAGAAAACACAAAACAACGTCAGGAAAGTATTCGTAAACGATTAATAGAAGCCGTCAAAAATAAGCCACAGATGCATTGCTTTGAAAACAGACAAAAAGTAACAGAAAGCCAGCCGATGGGACAGATTGGCGGATGAGAGGAGAAGTTGATATGGGGAAAATTACCGGAATTTGTATCAGTGAAAAAAGAGGGGTGCAAAAGCATCTCATAACAGAAGCTAATATT
>CAKREJ010000127.1 GCA_934317185.1 uncultured Anaerobutyricum sp.
TATACTGTTTACCACCTGTTGCAATAATAGCGTACATATGGCACCTCCTAATAATTACTCGCCAGTTTTGGTGTTCTTTTATGAAACTTATACCGAACTGTGCGGCATACGGCTATTATCATAACAGTCATTTTTCAAATTGTCAAGTCTTTTTTGAAAAATTGTAGTTATCCTTTTAGCATATTCATACGGCACAGTGAAATCTGTTCATAAAGTGGTTTTCGAACCTTACTACGAGTCATTTCCACAAGATTTAATGCAGTCATATCAATAACTTTGCAATAAACTCTGTCTTTTTTACATTCACTGTCCAATAAAGAAAGGAGATTTTCTTTTTGTTTTTCATTTTTCATATTTATAAAATCAATCATAATAATACCCGAAATATTTCTCAGACGAAGCTGCCTTGCGATTTCTTTTGCGGCTTCACGGTTTATCTGATAAAAAAGGGTATCTTCCTGTTGTTTTTTCTTCAAAACACTTCCGGTATTTACATCAATTACAGTCATTGCCTCAGTATGTTCTATTACGAGACTTGCTCCGGATTTTAACCATATATATTTTCCGGAGGCTTCCTCATAATAATGAGCAAAGCGATATAGATTATATAAAGAATAAGAATCTTCGTAAAGGGAAAGAACCGTATTTGCATTTTTGTAGTAATTTTTTAATTCTGTAAAAATCTCATTGCTATCTGTCACAATCTCATCTAAAGCTTTTTCCGGAAGTTCTTTTCCTAAAGTAATATAATGGGGAGGTTCTTTATATAAAAGAGTTTTTCCGGAGGCAATATGTGCTTTTCTCATCAGCTCCTGATACTGCCATTTTAATAATTCTAATTCTTGTATCAGAATATCTTCTGAAACACCGGACGCATTTGTTCGGATTACGATACCGTATTCTTCACAGGTATGTTTTTGAATGAGTGCTGCTAATCGTTCTCTTTCCCTATTCTCCCGAATTTTTTTAGAGATACCGGTTCTTTTATCTGTCAGTGTAAGCACGAAGTATTTGCCGTTTAAACTGATATTTCCGGTGCATACAGGAAGTTTTGTTTTTACAGCATCTTTTGTGATCTGTACTAGAATAATATCTCCTCCATACAGCTTATCTTTATGCCCGGGAGATAATTTAACCGGCTGTTCTTTGGATAAAGAATAATAACATTTCTGCTTTTCTCCTATTTCTAAAAAGGCTCCGTGAATTCCTTCTGCGACACGCTCTACACGGGCTGCATAAATATTACCCAGAATACTTTGCTGCTCTTTAGGTTCGCAGTAAAGCTCTATGGGAATACCATCCTCAAAATAGCCATAACAGATGCAGCTTTCTCTTTCTGCAATGACTAATTTATGTTTCGTTGTTTTCATATGTTTAACCTCGGCTTATGTTAATAAAACAAAAAAGGACGATGACTAGTATCACCGACCTTTTTATTTTATCATAATAATCTTTAAATATATACTTTAATCTTTTGATATTTTACGCCATGTGCATTGGCCTTTCGATGGCTGGAATAGTATACATCAATTCGTTTTCCTTTAATCGCACTTCCGGTATCTTCGGCAATATACATAATATTTCCAATCTTTACTTTGGTTCCCAAAGGAATTAATCGTTTATCAACTGCAATCGTATGTCTGGCTCTTGGTCTTTTTCCACTTGCTGTCGCACAGCCTGCCCACTTTCCGGCACAGCTTCTGCAATTACAGTAACCGGTTGTTCTTACACGCATTGTTATGTAATTCTTTACGTTAACAACGCTTTGAGCATATATATTTGTTCCGGCAAGCTTTGCTGTGATTACAGCAGTACCTTTTCCTTTGGCAGTGACCTGTCCGTTACGGTTTACGGTTGCTACTCTTTTTTTACTTGACTTCCAGATTACTTTTTTAGAGCGGCTGTTAAAAATCCTTGCTCTTAATTTTACTTTCTGACCACGTTCTATAACAGAACCTGCTTTATTTAATCGTATGGAAACGAGGGACTGAACACGGGTCTGTGATTTGTTCTTATTTATCTGTTGTGCAGAAACTTTCTGCGGGAAAAGGCAGAGAAAGCTTAACATAAAGATGAATGTTACAATGATGTTATATCGTTTACACTTCATAATAGACCTCCTTTTCGTCTTTCAATTTCTATTACGAAATGTATTATAACATATTCATCACATTTTGTTAACCCTATTTTAATAAAAATATTAATTTAGTTAATAAGTTTGTAACAAATTGAAACAAATACTCTTTATATTCACCTCAAAATGTCTGTATTTTACAAAAAGATACAAACGATTTAATTGGTTTTTTCTTCTGCGGGATGTTTTTCCTCAGTGATATTCCAGCCGACAGAACCTAATGGCTGAAGTTCTCCGTCTTTTGTTAAATAGGTTTCCAGGCGGTGATACTGGAATCCCATTGGATCATAATCATAACCAAGATATTTACAGAAAGCTTCCATAACAAGCTGTGGTTTTAAATTCTCTGCACTTCCGGTAACAAGCTTCATAAAGATACCTTCCTGTTTTAGTGGCAGACCCGGAAGAAGCGGTTCGGATTCATATTCACGAATATCAAGAATGAAAGGAGCAATATCTACTTCTTTTTCAGAACGTTTCGTCTTTTTTATAACCGGAATCTTTTCCTGGAGATAAAAAGGCTGTGTACGTTTTAGAAAAGCATCTTTGTAATAATAGCCCTCACGAAATGTTACAAGATAATCTGCTGCAGTTGTTACGGCCATACAGTTTTTCTCTTTTTCATCAATCTCCTTAAATTCAAGAACAGAAATTCCTTCATTCATTACAGCATTGATGCGGGCAAGCATTTCTTCACTGCTATAAGACCAGTCAAAAGAAATATCGGCATATTCTCCTTCGCTTGTCATTCCAAGACCTAACGGTGCGGCAAAACTCATAATCTGATGGGGACTCATTCCTTTTGAGAAGGAAACAGGAAGCTCTGCACGCATTAATGCTTTCTGAAAATATCTTTGTACATCCAGATGCCCTATAAACTTAAGAACCCCTGTTTTAGTCCACTTTACTCTTACCTTCATAGCAGACACCTCCTCCAAATTTTGCAGCTCCGCAACCGGAACATTTTTCACGACAGTTTGGGGTTACCTTTTCTGCCATTGCATTATTCCATTCACGTTTTAAAAATTCTTTTGTTACACCGATATCAATGAAATCCCATGGGAAGACTTCATCAAGCTCTCTCTTTCTTGTTGTATAGAAATGATAATCAAGAGCATTTTCTTCCATAGTCTCCATCCAGGTATCATAGTCAAAAAATTCTGTCCATGCATCATAGATGCATCCCTTTTTGTAAACATCATAAATCACCTTACAAATACGACGGTCACCACGGGCAAGAATCCCTTCTAAAACCGTAGTTTTAGCATCATGCCACTTAAAAGAAAGACTGCGGTGATTATGCTGAACCTTAAATTCATCATTGACGATATGTGCTTTCTGCTTATATTCATCCTCCTCACACATAGAGGCCCACTGGAATGGGGTGAATGGCTTTGGAACAAAGAACGAAGCACTGGCACCGACAGAAATACGACCGTGACGGTACTCTGCATCCATACTATAGTAGTTCATAGCAATCTTTTCCGCAAGATGGGCAATTCCTTTAATATCTTCCTCCGTTTCCGTTGGAAGTCCCATCATAAAGTAAAGCTTTACCTTACTCCAGCCACCCTTGAAAGCTTCCATTGCACCGTGAAGAATCACTTCTTCGGTAAGTCCTTTATTGATAACATCACGCATTCTTTGCGTTCCAGCTTCCGGAGCAAAAGTAAGACTACTCTTCCTTACATCCTGCACTTTACTCATAACATCCAGAGAAAACGCATCAATTCGTAGAGACGGCAATGCAATATTAATATTCTTTGCACGATAATTATCAATCAGATAATTACATAATTCCGGTAAATGACTATAATCACTTGAACTTAGAGAGCTTAAGGAAATCTCGTCATTGCCAGTTCCTTTGATTCCGGCAGACGCAAGCTTTTCAAGCATTGGAAGAGAACGTTCTCGCAATGGACGATAAATCATACCGGCCTGACAGAAGCGACATCCTCTTGTGCATCCACGCTGAATCTCAAGGACACAACGATCCTGTGTTACTTTAATATATGGAACAATCTGCTTTTCCGGATAGAAAGTATTCGATAAATCCATCTGTACCTGCTTTAAGATCGTTCTTGGAACATCGTCATAAAGAGGTTCAAAAGAAGCAATCGTTCCATCTTCGTTATAAGTTGTCTTATAAAGAGAAGGAACATAAATTCCCGGTATATGAGAAGCCTTTCGAAGAAACTCTTTACGACTTCCGCCGTTCTTCTTATGCTCTTTATATAAATCCATCAAGTCATAGTATACTGTTTCACTTTCTCCGATATAAAACATATCAAAGAAGTCTGCAAGTGGCTCCGGATTATAAGTACAAGGTCCTCCACCAATGACAAATGGGGCATCTTCCCGTCTGTCCTTCGCATAAATACCAATTTGACTCAGATCAAGAATCTGTAAAATATTTGTGTAGCACATCTCATATTGAATTGTGATTGCCAGAAAATCAAACATAAATACAGGATCCTGACTTTCTAACGCAAAAAGAGGGATATTTTCCTCACGCATCACTTTATCAAGATCTACCCACGGAGAAAATACACGCTCACAGTAGATATCATCCCTGCGGTTCATCTGATCATATATAATCTTCATCCCTAAATGAGACATCCCAATCTCATACACATCCGGGAAGCACATCGCAAACCTTATTTTCCCTTCCGGGTCTTTCCTTACCATGTTTACTTCATTCCCAATATAGCGTACTGGCTTCTCTATTTTTAGCAATATTTCATCACTTAATGC
>CAKREJ010000128.1 GCA_934317185.1 uncultured Anaerobutyricum sp.
GCAATCAACGACTTTATTCAGGGAATTATCATGCTTGCCGGAATTGTAGCTATTATCATTGCTGTACTTAACAGCAAGGGCGGTTTTATGGCTGCCCTGGATGGTCTTGGCCATGTAAGTGATCCTTCTGTATCCTCCACTCCCGGAGTTTTTGGATCTTTCTTCGGTCCTGATCCACTTAGCCTGCTTTCTGTCGTAATCCTTACTTCTCTTGGTACATGGGGCCTTCCGCAGATGGTTCAGAAATTTTATGCGATTGATAACGAAGACTCCATCAAAAAAGGAACGATCATCTCCACCATTTTTGCTTTAGTTGTCTCTGGAGGATGCTATTTCTTAGGTGGATTTGGCCGTCTTTTCTCCGATAAAATTGATATTGCGGCCAACGGATATGACTCTATCATTCCGACAATGCTCGAAAATTTACATCCTTTATTAATCGCACTTGTTGTCATTCTTGTATTATCTGCCTCAATGTCCACTTTATCTTCTCTGGTCATTGCCTCAAGCTCCACGCTGACAATCGACCTTATCAAAGATAACATTGTAAAAGAAATGAGCGATAAAAAACAGGTACTTTGCATCCGTATACTTATTGTCATCTTTATCGCAATATCTGCAGTCATTGCGATTATTCAGTACAAGAGTGCAGTTACCTTTATCGCACAGTTAATGGGAATCTCCTGGGGTGCACTTGCAGGCTCTTTCCTTGCACCGTTCCTCTACTCCCTCTACTGGAAAAAAACAACCAAAGCAGCTTGTTGGACATCCTTTATATTCGGGTGTATGATTATGGTTCTGAACCTTGTTGCAGGATCTCATTTTCCAGTGTTATTGCAATCCCCGATCAACTGTGGTGCATTTGCAATGCTTGCCGGATTAATCATCGTACCTGTTGTCAGCCTCTTTACAAAGAAACCTGACGCAGCAATCATTGAAGATACCTTCGCCTGCTATGACAAGACCAGTACCGTAACACAAAAAACTGCACTTGGAAAATAACAATATGAGGTGACATATATTATGGCAGGTAAAAATACAAATATTGTATCTAAGGCTTTAGTGGAATCCTATATCCGCAAACAAATAAAAGCATTAAAACAGAATCCGACACAGACCTTCTATTCTTTAACAAAACAGCTTTCAGAAAAGCCAGATCATCCTTTGGGAAAGTATCTTTTACATATCACACCAGAGAGACTTAAGGACACACAGAGCGGATATTATCAACTTCTCCATGATGTTCTTCCCAAAATAAATACAGATCATCTGGTTACTTTAATAATGAACATTGGATATAATGTTTTTTTTACCTCGTCAGGAAAAACCCCGGAGAGCTCTTCTAAGGCTCTCTGGGCTTTTACATTGTCAATTGACGGAATTAATTATGAAAAAAAATCCGCACAATATAAAGCACAGATTACCAACGCAAAAAAGAACAATACCCACTGCTTTATACTTTTTATCGAAAAAAATGCATGGAAACTGCTCCCACTCATAAAAAAAGAAAAGGACTGTGCATTCTTCTTGTTTTGTCCCGCTTCCTGCTTAACAGAAAAATTCCTTGATGCCGCAAAGCTAACAAAGAATCTTTTTATTTCCGTTGCTCATAACAGTAACAAGCAGTCGCCTTCCTCTGATGTATTTAAGCAGCTTAGAATGCGAAAACTCCCTTATGCCGTACATTATTATTATTCTGCATCCGATATAGACAACATAAACTCTGGAAAAATCTTTAAAGAACTCAGTAAGGAACGCCCTTTGTTCACCTTCTTTCTTCCCACAAAAACTAATTTTGAGAAGAAAATTGTAACAAAAGAAAAGCAAAAAGCTATTTACGAAAAAATTATAAAAGAAAGAACCTGCTTAAGATATCCTTCAATACCATTTGAAGTAAAAGAAGATTTTAATCATTTCATTTATTAAGGAACGGACGAACCGCGAAAATAAAAAATCCTTATTTGTGACTTTAGTCGCAACGTGTTGAATGCTCGCTTATAGCTCGCATCCAATACTTGCTCCGAGGCCACAAATAAGGATTTTTTATTTCACACGGTTCTGCCTGTTGACTTGACTCCAAGAAATGGGAGCTAAATTTTCTTTAAGCTTAAAACATAATCAATATTAAGCATCATTGTTATCCAATTCTTTCTTTAAATTCAACACATAATCTACAGTAACTTTATAAAGCTTTGCTATACTCTCTATTGGAAAATTCATGGTAATCATTTCACACATTTTTTCATAACGCTCTTCTTCTCTGCCAAAGTTTATTAGATTATCCTCGTGCTTTTTCTCGTCAAATTCAGTTAATAACATAACACTCACCTCGCTTTTGCATCGGTTTAAAAAACTTCCAATGCATTCCCATTCTCTGGCTTCTTCAATTGCTAAATCTATAGCTTCTTTTACACCCATTGATTTTGAGTATTCCCTTACAAACTTAATAAAATGTGCATATTCATTTAAAGGCTGACATATTTGTAATAATTCTTGATTATGTCCATAATTAATATTAAGCATCGTAGCTGTCCATTCAAACTCTCCGGAGTCATCTGGAATCTGAAAAGCATCGGATAATTTAAGTTTAACCACATCTGGCTGTTCCTCTGTTCCATTATAAAAAACAAAGTATCTTGGGGTTGGAATCTTCTGTAAAGAGCCGGCATAAATATCTAAACCATTCTCCCTGACATAATTCCCATACAGTTCTGCAAAATATTCCATGCCACGAAGAGGCATATTCGGATTAAAAGTACTTTGATGCTCAAATAGATTCATCTGGCTGTCTATTAAAAATGAAATATCATTCTTCATCTTAATATAGATGGCATCACTTAATGTTGTGATTTCAATGGCATCTACATCGGTGTAATCTGTCCCGCTTACTGCATTACACAAGGATAATAAATAAGCTTTGTTCTCTTCTGCACCAAAGACAAAACGAAATAAACGGTCTTTGTACTCTCGATTTGCATTCCCTGTATTAATTTTTGTCATAAATATCCTCCTGTGCATCTATTATACTGCAATATTTTAGAAATTTCCAGTATTTTCTAAAAACATGAGGATATTTAGTTGTATTTTAAAATATAGTAAAATCTCAGGAGGTAATACTTCTCCTGAGATTTTCAAACCAAACTTTAGCCAAAAGTTTCTACAACTATTTTATCATATGCTTACTGTACTTTCAAGTCTTTGAAAATCACAGCGTATGCCCTTTTAACCTTCTTCGGGGATTTGATTACCATTCTCTTGCTCACTTTGCTAAAGCACTTCTTGCTTGCAGTTTTCTTAGTAAGCAGTGCTGTCTTAATTGTGACTGTTTTGAGTTTAGGACAGTTGTTGAAAGCTTTTGCTTTGATTACCTTTACGTTAGCTCCAATGGTAGCTTTGGTAAGTTTTTTACAGTTTTTGAAAGCGTTTGTTCCAATGCTGGTTACCTTGTAGGTAATACCTTTAGCTTTGATTGTGCTTGGAACTGTGATGGCTCTTGCCTTAACATTGGCTTTGCTAAAGCGTACCTCAGAACCGGCTTTTGTTACTGTGTACTGATTTCCACCAACGATTACCTTAGTTCCTGCCTTCGGCATTGGGAGCTTTGCTAAAGTGGTGGTCTTAGTTTTGCCACACTCACTGCAAATCCAAGTCTTAACCCCAACCTTTGTGTAGCCAGGTGCTTGGGTTACTTTACCATTGTCCCAGGAATGCTTTGCTAAAGGTAAGGACTCGATTTCCTCTTCTCCGCACACAGCACACTTACGACTCTGTTCTCCCTTTTCAGTACAGGTGGATTCCCTTACTGTAGTCCATTTTCCCCACTCATGGGAATCTGTCTTAGGGATTGTAGTTCCTTTGTTAAGAGTTTCGTGGCAAACCTTGCACACTTTATCTCCAGTGTAACCAGCTTCTTTACAGGTTGGAACTTTTGCCCCTACTGTTTCGGATTTGTGTCCGGTAGCCTTAAGAGTTCTTTCTTCCTTTTCAGAGCACTTAGAGCACACTCTCTCTTCTTTACCGTCGGTAGTACAGGTCTGGGCTAAAGTGGTCTTCCACTCTCCCCATTCATGTCCGGTAGCCTTTGTGATTTCTTTCTTAACGTAACCACACTCAGAGCACTCGTAGTCGATCTCTTCATCCTGTGTGCAGGTTAACCCTTTAATGGTTGTGCCTTCACCGTAGGAATGTTCATGTCTTTCTCCACACCGAGTACACTTACCATCCTCGTTAGACCAGTCATGTCCAAGCTTTGGAATTACTTTTCCTGTTGTGATTACCTGTTTGCAGACTTCACAAACTGTGTTGCCTTCATGTCCGTCTTTTGTACAGGTTGCTGCGACACCTTCCTCTTTCTTAAGGGTGTGCTGGGCTAAAGGTAATTCATGTCCAGTCTTGATGGTTTTTCTACAAGTCTTGCACACTTCATCGCCTGAGTAACCTTTAGAGGTACAGGTGGAATCCTTTGCCCCAATTAATTCTACATCATGTCCAGTAGCTGGGATGGTTCTAGCTTCTGTTTTGGAACACTTGGAGCACTCTCTAACTTCTTCGCCATTTGCAGTACAAGTCTGGGCTAAAGCGGTCTGCCACTCTCCCCATTCATGTCCAGTAGCTGGAATTGTTGTGCGTTCCTTAATGGTTGTGTTACAAACAGAACAGTACTCTCTACCCTTGTAGCCATCTTCTGTACAGGTTGCAGCTTTGTCTGCTTCTTTTACTACAGTGTGTGGAATTGTTGGAATAGCTCTTTCTTCTGTTTTGGAGCAGACTTTGCACTCTCTCACTTCCTTGCCTTTTGCAGAACACGTTGGTTTTGTAGTGGTTGTCCACTCACCCCACTGGTG
>CAKREJ010000129.1 GCA_934317185.1 uncultured Anaerobutyricum sp.
CTTCACGGAGCGACTACTGGCACATTTTACCAGTATTTTTTTCTATTTTTCGTCCGTTCCTTAATAAACTAAATAGTAAGCCATTTTAAAAGCTTGCTTTGGGCTTCTGCGAATTGTTCGTATTCTTCCCGGCTGTTTTGCTGATATTCCAGTGTGACATATTGGGGAGCTACCCGCTCCACGAATTCCCGGACTCCTTTTCCGATAAAAGGCTGATGTAGATCAATATGACAGGCATGGTCATATGCCAGACGAAACAGCTCATAAAATGGAATGTTATCGAATTCCATCGGGTGTTCTCTCCATTCTTTTCGCTGCTTTCTTACATAATCACCTCCGAGAGACAGTTGCAGATGCATCCCCTTGAACCAGTGGAGCATATGTGCTTTTTCGTATTTATCAATCATTTTATTTAGATACGCTACGGCATCTTCCGCTGTTTTTAACTGTGTTGTTGTGTTCATGTAATGTCCGGTATCAAGCATGATTCCTTTTCTTTGTGTATGCATCCCTTCTATAAGGCGACGGGTAAGACGGACATTTTTCAGGGTAAGACCACTCCACCAGAGATTCTCTACAAGAAAGTCAAATGGATATTCTCTTTCATCAAGAAGTGTATTGATAACCTCCAGGCTTGCGTCAATGACCTCTTTGTCCGTATATCGATATTTATAAATATAGCTCTCCCGAAGTGTCACTTCCGAAACATGGAAAACTACATATTTTGCTCCGACTTGTTCAGCATAGGCAAGGTCATCTCGTAAACTGTTCAAATAAGACTCTCTATCCGTTCCGCCAAAGTATTCCAGCCATTGATCTCTTGAATCAAACTCTTTGTCCAGACGTTCATAATCGCCCTTCCACCAGTCCATCCAGAAAATATGAAAATACAAATGTACTCCATTTACCATATCCGGCAGAATCTTTCCCTCATCCGACTCACCTGCCCGTATCACTTCCAATCCATTTAATCCTCGTGATTCATAAGACTTTTTAATATCTGCACTATCCTTATAACGCTGTAACATCCCTTCATATACTGAAAAATTCATAGAACGACATTCTGGTATTTTTTGCATCTTTTTCCCCTTCAATCTCTTCAAGAATGCCTCAACATTCTTTTTAAAAATACATTTTACCTATACTCTCATACATTCTGGCAATCCTTCTAAAAATGCATTCTCTTCATATACAAAGCTTTATCTCATCAAATCATATTTTATCTTTATTCTCTGCAGCTTTTCCAATAGTGGCTTTGCACCGATCCACAAAAAGATAAATGTAGAACTGCCATGAACAAGGTCTACCGGAATACCGGAAATATATATCGCAAGCAGACCTTCCCATGTAAAGTCATACACACTCATAAAAAGAGCTGCCGGATTCATAATTCCTCCATAAATGAATACGGTTACAAGGAATCCATATATACAAAGGCTGAGGCGTTTGGTAGGAAGCAGACCTATTCGATATAAAATTCCTGACAAAAATCCGATGAATCCCATCGCAAACATCTGCCACGGAGTCCACGGTCCCTGTCCAAATAAGAAGTTACTAACTACCATCGTCATGGCACCAACTAAGAATCCCGCCTCACCGCCAAATGCGATTGCACTGATGATTACAATTGCTATAATCGGCTTAAAGCTCGGTATCATAAAAAATGCTGCCCGGCCGGCAGTTGCCAGTGCGACCATCGTTGCAAGAACAACCAGCTCTCTTACCTGCGGCTTTCGTCCCTCAAACACCATAAAAAAAGGCAGTAAAGAATATATAATAATTACCAAACTGATAAAATAATACTTTCTTGGACCAAAAAGCTTTTCAAACACTGTACCGACAGCCGCAACATCCATAATATAAAACCCTACAGCAATCGTAAGAGGAATCGCTACAAGTAAAAGAAACAGACTTACTCTGGTACGGACAGAAAGCCGACGTTTCTCCTGCTTCTTCCAGATTTCCGTATCCATCTCAAACATATCATTATCTAAAATGACATCACCGGCTCCACCTTCACCTGCCATATCTTTTGCCACTTCCTTTACCAAAGAAGCCTTCCTGCTCTTTGGTAAAAAGGTTCGTTTTAGCCTTGCAGCGATTGTATCCTCATCTACAATCGGAGAATCATAAAATTCTT
Source organism: uncultured Anaerobutyricum sp. (assembly GCA_934317185.1). Classification (GTDB taxonomy): domain Bacteria; phylum Bacillota; class Clostridia; order Lachnospirales; family Lachnospiraceae; genus Anaerobutyricum. The sequence continues at coordinate 2,141 of CAKREJ010000129.1, forward strand.
TCAGAAATTCCTGTCCTGATTTCCAGTCTGCCATTCCTCACGCTCCTCTCTTTTTTCCTGTCTTCCTGTAGCTTCTCTACAGACACTCCGGCTTCCCCAAGACATTTCACAACATCCTCTCCGGTAACGGCCATCGGAAAATATCTTCTTGCCATTCGGTTTGCTGCGGTTGTATAGAAATTATTACCGGCAAAGAACTCTCCCGGAGTTCCACATGCTGCAATATTTCCATCAAAAAACAGTCCACAACGATCTGCATAGGACGCACAGAATTCAATGTCATGAGAAATCATAAAAATGGTTACCCCCTGTGCTTTCAGCAATGCTAAAATCTCCGCAAACTCCTTCTTAAAATAACTGTCAAGCCCTTTTGTCGGTTCATCCATCAACAAAAGCTTCGGACGCAGTAATAAAATCTTAGCCAATGCAAGGCGTTGCTGTTCTCCCCCACTTAAATCATACGGATGACGATGCAGTAAGCCTTCCAGATGCGTTACTTTAATCACTCCCTCTACCGCATCTTTTTTATCCATTGCAAGCCGGTATTCCTCATCTTTCTTCTCTTTCACACCGCCAACCATCTCAAATAATTCTAATTCCACACTCTTCTTTACAAAAAGAGACTGTGGATTTTGCGGCAGTACGCCAAGAAAATTACGGAACAGCTCTTTATCGCTGTAGCGACGAATATCCTTACCTTCTAAAAGAACTTTGCCACGATACGGCTTTCTTAAACGGCTTAACAGAGAAAGCGTCGTTGACTTTCCGGTTCCGTTCCCACCAAGTAATGCAAAAAACTCTCCTCTTTTTAAAGAAAAACTAAGTCCCTTCACCACATCCGGAAGCTCCTTATCATAACGAAACCACAGATCATCACACGATAAGATCACATCCTCCTTTTTCCCGGAAAGCTTTTCAGAAAGCTTGCCAATAAAAGAATCACTCTTCCCTGACTTCTTCTCTACGCCGTCTGTGCTGCCTTCTCCTGCCCTTCCTGCAAACAAAGAAGAAGTATCCACCGGTAAAATCCCCTGTTTCTTACAAACTGCGTCCAGCCAGTTTCTTCCGTCACGAACGGTAATCGGACAACTTCTCTCCGATTCCACCTTAGCATAAACCTGCATCGGCACCGGCATAGCTAAAAACATTTCATGATTACGTTTCTTTAACTCCTCCCCGATTTCTGATGGTGTGCCGATACTTAACACCTGCCCCTCGTCCATGACCACTACCCTGTCAGCAGCCGGAAATACCTCTTCTAAACGATGCTCTGTAAGAATAATCGTTGTTCCAAGATCACGATTGATCTTCTTTACCGTTTCCAAAAAATCGGATGCCGCAATCGGATCAAGCTGGGAAGTCGGTTCATCAAGAATTAACATATCCGGATGCATCGCCATAATAGATGCCAGATTCAAAAGCTGCTTCTGACCCCCGGAAAGCTCCGACACATTCTTATAAAACCAGTCCTGAATCCCAAAGTAACTTGCCATTTCTGCCACACGAATACGAATATCTGCATTACTATATCCAAGACTCTCCAGACCAAATGCCAGTTCATGCCACACCTTATCCGTCACAATCTGATTATCCGGATTTTGTAACACATAGCCGATTCTCTGGCTTTGCTCCCGATTACTCATCTCCCCGATTGGACATCCCTGAAAAAGAATCTCTCCCTTTCGTCTTCCATGCGGAGTTAAAGGTGTCTTTAAATGTGTAAGAAGCGTACTCTTTCCACAGCCACTCTTCCCACAAAGAACAAGGAACTCCCCATCCTTCACATTAAACGAAACATGATTCAAGGCCCGCTTCTCCTCTTCCGGATAAGCGAAACACAAATCCACGATTTCTAATATATTATTGCTCTCTCCTGACAAAGCATTACCTGTCACTCTTTCTCCTCCAAATCTGTTGTATGTATCTCTACTATTACTCTACTTCCCAAAGACGGTACCCTACCTGTGCCGCACTTTCTACCTGTCCTCTTCTCACCTTCCACATCCTTCGATCAGCAGCCTCCAGTGCTGTCGGCATCATACTAAATAATAAAAAGGCAGTAAAAACAAGCAGGCTTCCCGGTGTAAACGGTACTCCCTTTACAACGATTCGTGGATTGTAGGAGCAGAATGCATAGCCCTTTGAAAATCCCCATATCGTTGCTCCAAACGTTACTATCATAAAAATAAGACAAAAAACATCCCTTTTATCAAAATGATACAGAGAAAAAGCCGTTCTTCCTTTTTCTCCATACCCCCTGCACTTCATCGAATCCGAAGTTTCAATTGCATTCTCCAACGACCATGTTACAAGAATCGAAAAAATCGTAATACCATGCTTTGCTCTTTTGACAATACTTCCATTCTCCGTGCTTCGACCGACACACTTTTGTCCGTCAGAAATAACTGAAGCTTCCCGGATAAACTTCGGCACAAAACGAAGGCACATAGAAAGCACAAGAGAAAGAGCCGGGATAAGCCTTCCAAAAAGATAAATAAACTTATCCGATGTCATAACCATCGTATAACAGGAAAACCACACAAGCGTACATACTAACATCACTGCCATTGCAAGACCGTACACAGCTTTCTAATGTAAATGGATTACCATTATGAAGATAACCGA
>CAKREJ010000130.1 GCA_934317185.1 uncultured Anaerobutyricum sp.
TAAAATGTGTCAGTAGTCGTTGCGTGAAGAATGTTCGCAAACAGCTCACATTCTTTACTCACTCCGAGGTCACATTTTATCCAGTATTTCTTTTTTCTTTTTCTGTCTAATCCAAATCAGGAAGAAGACTGGGGGAACTCCAGTAAATTATGACAATCAATCAGCAAAACTCTCCAGAAGATGAGGAATTATCCCAATCACTGAAATTGCTTATCACTTTTAGATGTGGCGTTATCTCCCACCTGCAGAGGAAGGAGAATTCTTGATTTACTTCTGGAGCAGGCAAACAGAAAAATAAAAAAGAGAATAGGGTTAAATGTGACCTCGGAGCAAGTATGGAATACAAGCCTATAAGCGAGTATTCCATACGCAGCGACTACTGGCACATTTAACCCTATTCTCTTTTTTATTTTTCGTCCGTCATTCCACCAAATCAGAATATAATTTTTCGTATTTTCTGGAGGATGCTTTCCAGGAATAGTTTTTCCTCATTCCTTTTGCCGTGAGATTCTTCCATTCCTCTGGACTCTTTTTATAGACATCTAAAGCTGCAAGAATCGCATCTAAGAAACCTTCGGCATTATAGTCTGTAAATCCAAAACCGGTTCCTGTTTTGCTCTTTGGATTATAGATGCTTACGGTATCTTTAAGACCGCCTGTCTTTCTTATGATCGGAACTGCTCCGTAACGGAGGGACATAAGCTGGCAAAGTCCACATGGCTCAAAGCGTGATGGCATTAATATCGCATCACAGCCGGCATAGATATATTTTGCCATTTCATCTGTATAATCAAGCTGTACATAAACCTTATCCGGATACTGTTCCTGATAAGAAAGAAACATATTTCGATATTCTTCTTCCCCATCCCCTAACACATAAAGCTGTACCGGCTGTTTCATAAGACGCTCCATCATATAAGAAAAGAGTGCAAAACCCTTCTGTTCTGTCAATCTTGATACGATTCCTAAAGTAAAAGCCGTTCTTTTCTTTGGAAGTCCTGCTTTTGCCTGCAATGCCGCTTTATTCTTTTTCTTTCCTTTATCAAAGGTTTTCTCATCATAATGACAGGCAATGTATTCATCTGTTGATGGATTATAAATATCATAATCAATTCCATTGACAATTCCGCAAAGGTCATCACTTCTATGCTGCAATACACTCTCTAATCCCTCTCCGTATTCCGGCTGTTTAATCTCCTGGGCATAAGTCTTACTTACTGTTGTGATCTTATCTGCAAAAACAAGTCCACCTTTTAAAAGATTTGCCGAATTATTATATTCCAGTTTATCGTAAGTAAACATATCATCAGGAAGACCGGTAATGTCTTTTAAACGCTCAATTTCCGTAATTCCCTGAAACTTTAAATTATGTATTGTCATCACAGTTTTAATATTACGATAAAATGGGTCCGCACAATAAAATGCTTTTAAAAATACGGGTACCAGTGAAGACTGCCAGTCATGGCAATGAATAATATCCGGCTCAAATTCAATATAAGATAACATCTCCAGCACTGCTTTAGAAAAATAGCTGAACTTCTCAATATCTACCCACATATCATAATAAGGGGAATCTCCACAAAAATAGAAATCATTCTCAATAAAATAATAAACAATTCCTTCATAGCTTAATGTTTTTACCGTCACTGTCTGCATTCTCCAGCCAAGATACATAGGAAAGGTCACAACCGTTTCCATCTGTTCACGCCACTTTGCATCAATACAATGATAATTCGGTAAAACAACTCTCACATCGTATTTTTTATGATTTAACTGCTTTGGCAAAGAGCCAACTACCGCTCCAAGTCCTCCTGTCTTTACAAATGGAGCACACTCTGCACTGGCAAATAGTATCTTCTTCATAGTTTTATCCATCCTGTTTTTTATTTTTTGAACTCCTGACCCTAACATCATAACATAAAAGAAATAGCTATACAAATACGATTTCATTTTAACGATTCAAATTTACTTATCCCTGGAACAAAAACACTCTTAATCGTTACGCATTCATTCTGTATTCCAATCGAAGCTTATCTGCGATAAGAGCAATAAATTCTGAATTTGTCGGTTTCCCTTTTCCTGCACTAATCGTATAACCAAACATCTCTTCAAGCACATCAATCTGTCCCTTATTCCATGCCACCTCAATCGCATGACGGATCGCCCTTTCCACACTGCTTGAAGTTGTTTTATATTTTTTAGCAATTGTTGGATACAAAAGCTTTGTAATATAATTCAGGAGATTCATATCATTTACCGTCAGCATAATTGCCTCTCTTATATACTGATAACCTTTGATATGTGCCGGAATTCCAATCTCTCTTATAATATCTGTCACATCATTTTCCAATGTAGTTTCCATGTAATTACTCATCCCATATTCCTGCATGACATACGTTCTTTCCTTCTTTTTTACATCCCACTCACTTCGCATATGTAACATCGCTGCCTGCAAAATCCTATGAAGCATACTATCTAAATTATATGGCTTCATTATATAATAAATCACACCCAACTTACAGGCATACTCCACCATCGACTGATTTCCCATAGAAGAAATAATAATAAATAATGGTTTCTTTTTAATACTTTTATTTACATTTATTTTTTCGATAACTGTAAACCCATCCATAACCGGCAAAATGACATCAATAAGAACAATATCCGGTGCCTCATCAATAATAGTACGATACGCATCTCTCCCATTATCGACTACACCAGCAAACTGAACCTTATCATTATTTTGTAAAAAATCCTTTAAATCATTCTTCGCAAACTCTGAATTATCTGCTACTAACACTTTGATATTCTTTTTCATATTTATGTTCATTTTCTTCCTCCCCTTATTTTTTACATCATAAAACACCTGGCATATTTCTACTGCACACCTGATATATTTACAGATTTTTTTATTTTCCCCTTATACTCAAGTCGAATTTTATCAGCAATCAATGCAATAAATTCAGAATTGGTCGGCTTCCCTTTTCCTGCCTGAATACTATAACCAAACAACTCATTTATTGTATCCATTTTCCCTCTGTTCCACGCTACTTCAATCGCATGTCGAATCGCCCTCTCCACTCTTGATGGTGTCGTTTCATGCATTTTTGCAATAGTTGGATAAAGCTGTTTTGTAATAGAATTCAAAATATCCATATTGTTTACTGACATGATAATCGAATCTCTCAAATACTGATAGCCTTTGATATGTGCCGGCACACCGATTTCATGAATAATATTTGTCACAATAATTTCTAATTGATAATCCATGTCCTGTTCCTGTGTTTTTTCTTCTAATTTAATAAATTCATTCTTTCTAATGCCTTTACCATTTTTAATCTGTCGAATTTTTTTAAGCAAAGCATTTCTGTCATATGGCTTTAACAGTACATACTTCGCTCCTAATCCCAATGCTTCTTCCATCACTTCTTCTTGTCCCATAGCTGTCAAAATAATAAATGCCGGTTTTTTTAAGAGAGTTTTATCTTTATTTACTTTTTCAAGCACACCCAGTCCGTCCATCTTCGGCATAATAATATCCAAAAGAACAACATCCGGATGACTTACTCTTATCATATTCAATGCATCCAGTCCATTAGAAGCACTTCCTACAATTGTCATATCTCCTTCTTTTGAAACGAGTTCCTGTAAATTCTGACGGATTTTCTCATTATCATCTGCGATTGCTACATTAATATTCGACATACGACATCCTCCTGTAAATTACAATATATTGCAGTATTATCATATAATTTGATATTATAAAAAAATATTTTATTTTTACCGCAATCCTCTCTACTCTTTAATACATTATGATATTATTTTTAACAATATGATAAAAAACTGCAATTTTATTCAAGAATGTCTCGATTTTCCTTGTCATAAGCTACACATCATGCAGCCGTATAACATACTTCTATTCGTTATGCTATTTGTTATGCCAAATCAACTCCTATTTGACTTTTTCAATTTTATGTGTTAAAGTGTTTATAGTTTATACAGTTAAAGTGTTGATGTGATTCATTGGTTATACAAAAAACATTTATTGTATTACTTTACAAAACAAAAAGAGAGGAAAAACGTATGAAACTACTAATTTTAATTGCTTACTTTATCGTTCTTATTACAATTGGATTTGTCTGCCGCCAGAAGGCAACCGATGTAAATGGATTTGTATTAGGCGGACGTTCTGTCGGTCCGTGGCTTACTGCCTTTGCCTACGGAACTTCTTACTTTTCTGCCGTTGTATTTGTCGGTTATGCCGGACAGTTTGGCTGGCGTTTTGGAATCGCCGCAACCTGGGCAGGTATCGGCAATGCATTACTTGGCTCTTTACTTGCATGGGTTATTCTTGGTCGGCGTACACGAATCATGACACAGCATCTGGATTCTGCAACAATGCCTCAGTTCTTTGGAGAACGCTTCCAAAGCAGAGCTCTTAAAATAGCCGCTTCCATCATCATTTTTATTTTCCTGATTCCATATACTGCCTCTCTTTATAACGGTCTTTCCCGCCTGTTTGGAATGGCATTTCATATTGATTATTCTGTATGTATTGTTCTGATGGCAATCCTTACCGCAATTTATGTTATTGCCGGCGGATATATGGCAACTGCAATCAACGACTTTATTCAGGGAATTATCATGCTTGCCGGAATTGTAGCTATTATCATTGCTGTACTTAACAGCAA
>CAKREJ010000131.1 GCA_934317185.1 uncultured Anaerobutyricum sp.
GCATATACAAATCGTTCAAAGGAACGGGAGGAATATTATCTGAATATGGCGGCAGATACTGGATTTTATGGTGTGATTTACACCTATGCCCCAAGAGCGGTAACTTCTCTGAATCATTTACACGGAAAGCTTCCGTTAGTCCTTATTAACGATTATAACCCAGATTTAAAAATAGAGTTATTAGAATTAGACAGCAAAAAGTCCGGCCGTCTTATTGCTGCTCATCTTTTAGAATTAGGACACCGTGATATTGGCTATATGACTACGCCGCTGTCTTCCACAGAAGTGCCACGCCGCAGACGATTAGAAGGAATGCAGGAAGAGTATGAAAGACAAGGCTTTGATCCGGCAATGATTCATGTCATTTCCGGAAAAAGAGAAGATCAGGAAACTATTACTGGAAATAAGCATTATGACACAGGATATGGCCTTACAAGAAAATATTTCAAAAAACGAGAAGATATTTTAAAAAAGAAAGAAGAAACAAATACAGAACTGGAGAATATCACAGCCTTTATTGGAACGAATGATTTTGTGGCAATTGGAATTATGGACGCAATCACAAGTCTTGGATATAGAATACCAGAAGACTTTTCCGTATGTGGATTTGACAATACACTTGTAGCCTCTTTTTCAGGAATTTCTCTTACGACAATCGATCATTGTATAGGGGAAAAAGGTGCCTATGCCGTATCGATGCTCGTAAATCAGAGAACACGCATGGAACAAAAAGGCGGTAATAAACAAAAGAAACGCCCGATAATGCGGTTAGAATATGAACCACAGTTAATCGTGAGACACTCCACAGGGCAAAAATAATTTACTAAGTAACGGACGAAAAATAAAAAAAGAAAGCAGGATAAATGTGCCAGTAGTCGCTGCGTATGGAATGCTCGCTTATAGGCTTGCATTCTATACTTGCTCCGAGGTCACATTTAACCCTACTTTCTTTTATTTCCGGGGTCCGTTCCTTAATGAACTAAATAGTAAATTTATTCTCCATAGAAGTGGAAACCTTCTTCTCTTTGTTTCCTTCGAAGTGACCTCCGAATCTCTGCACGTTCCCATTCTTTTCTATCTTCTTCGGATTGGAGTATGAGTCTTGGGAGAATAGCAGGGCGGTTGTCCGGTCCAAGACCGATTAAGGTAAGGAAGGCACGGTTGATTAATGCTCGCTTTCCATCTGTATTTTCTACATAAGTTTCTACCTTCACCTCCATAGAAGTATGTCCAACATGTGTGACTTTGCCTATGATGACAATGACATCTCTTTGAAAAGCACCATGTAAGAATTGAAGATTATCAACAGAAGCCGTAGTAACATTCATCTGGGAATGCCGTTTTGCTACAAGTGCGGCAACTTCGTCGATCCACTGCATCAAAACGCCTCCAAAAAGACGGCCCGCATCGTTAAGATCTGATGGGCGGATAATGTGTACAGTTTCTACGATAGATTCTTTTACTGTTTTAGCACGAAAATTCATAAATTCCTCCTTACTTTAATGCAGCGTAGATGTAGATAATGAATCACTCAAGAATGTTTTGGCATTTTTGCCGACTGTAGGTGGGAGTCATCTCACATCTGATATATTATTATCAAAATTATAACGTATTAAGACTTGATTGGCAATAAATGTGACAGAGTATTTTGGTTGCTATAGAGCCGATTGGCTTATTGCTTTGCTTATAAATCAGGAGTCTACAGATGTTAGAATGACAAAAAAATATCGTTTTATTCTTGCGAAACGTGAAAAAGATATGAAAATCTCAAAAAGAGGATAAAAAGAGGTAAAAAATGCAGTAAAAGAGTAATCTGTTGTGCAATGTGTATTAAAAATGGGTGACCCATTGTTGAAAATGTACATATTGGAAAACCCGCTTATTGAAATTGTACCAAAAACATGTTGTCAAAATGCACTATAATGACGAAAAAAATAAAAACTATTGCATTATTTTAGATAAATGATATAATACAAACATAAACATTGGGTGACCCATTAAGGGGTATGCAGGGGAGGTGCTGTATCGTTGTTTTTGAAGTTTTTTTTAGCAATACTACCTATTTTATGGCTGATAATCGCATTGAGTGTGCTAAAAATTGCAGGTCATAAAGCTTGTTTGATTGCATTAGCAATTACGGCAGTATTAGCAGCAGGTTACTGGAAGTTGAGTCTCGTATGTACTGCGACAGCAGGACTTGAGGGAGTACTTAATGCTTTGTGGCCAATCTGTCTGGTTATTGTAGCAGCATTGTTTACATATAATCTGACATTAGAAACCGGAGCGATGGAGTTGATTAAAAAGATGCTCGCCAGTGTTTCTATAGACCAGAGAGTATTACTTTTAATTATCGGATGGGGATTCGGTAATTTCATGGAAGGTATGGCTGGTTTCGGAACAGCGGTAGCGATTCCGGCATCTATGTTAGCAGCAATTGGTGTAGATCCGATTCTTTCGGTTCTTGCCTGTCTGGTTGTTAATTCCACACCGACAGCATTTGGTTCTGTTGGAGTTCCGACAGTAACACTTGCATCCGTAACAAATCTTGATGTTTTACAGCTGTCAGGAAATGTTGCATTGATTCAGGTAATTCTTACATTCTTATCACCATTCTTTATGGTATTTATCGTTGGAAAGGGATTCAAAGCACTAAAGAGTGTATTGCCAATGATTTTAATTGCTTCTCTTTCATTTACTGTACCGTGGTTTATCGCCGCACAGGTAATTGGATGTGAGCTTCCAAATATCATCGGATCAATTATTTCTATGATTTGTATGGTTGTAGCAGCGAGATTCCTAAATAAGAATCCGGAAGAGGAATACAGAGTAGCATTATCTGGTGAGGAAGAGAGTAGTGGATTTACTGCTTCAGAAGGTGTAAAAGCCTGGAGCCCATTTATTTTAATCTTTTTGCTTTTAATGTTTACTTCGACTTTATGTCCTCCGATTCATAATCTGATTGCTGATATAAAGACGACAGTTACTGTATATGCGGGTGAGAATCCTGGTTCCTTATCTTTTAGCTGGATTAATACGCCGGGTGTTATGATTTTCATCGCAGCGATTATTGGTGGACTCATTCAGGGAGCAACATTTACAACAATGGGAAAAGTTCTTGTAGAAACCTTGAAAAAGTATTGGAAGACCATTCTTACAATCTGTTGTGTTATGGCAACAGCGAAGATTATGGGTTACAGTGGAATGATTTCTGATATTGCAGCAGCATTAGTTGTTGTAGCAGGTCCGTTCTACCCACTCATTTCTCCATTAGTTGGAGCGTTAGGAGCATTTGTTACCGGTTCAGGAACATCTACCTGTGTATTATTTGGTGGATTACAGAGTCAGACAGCAATTTCTCTTGGACTGAATCCTTCCTGGATGGCAGCAGCAAACGTTATGGGAGCCGGCATCGGAAAGATGATTTGTCCACAGGGTATCGCAATTGGAGCCGGAGCAATCGGAGCCGTTGGTTCTGAAAGTGAGATTTTAAGAAAAGTATTTAAGTATTTTTTAATATATGTAGTGATTGCCGGAATTATTTGTTATGCAGGTTCTATGGCAGGATTTTAAAAGATTCATTAAATTTAAGAACTTTATTATTTTTTAATATAAAAAAGGAAATGATTAGGAGGTAGAAATATGTACAATCAGTTGACACCGGAAATTATCGAAGAAATTAAAAAAGTTTCCAATAATGTCTTCTTAGGAGAAGAGATCAATCCGGACTATGCGAAAGATGAGATGCCGATTTATGGTACGCATATGCCAGATTTGGCAGTACAGCCACGTTCTACAGAAGAAGTTGCAGCAGTAATGAAGATTTGTTATGACAATAATATTCCTGTAACACCTAGAGGAGCCGGTACAGGTCTTGCTGGTGGAGCAGTTCCGTTATATGGTGGCGTTTTAATTGACATTTCTAAAATGAACAAGATTAAATCCTACGATATGGAAAACTTCGTTGTTGAGATTGAAGCCGGTGTTCTGTTAAACGACTTAGCAGAGGATTGCCAAAGTAAAGGAATGTTATATCCACCAGATCCAGGTGAAAAGTTCGCTTGTGTCGGTGGTAATGTAGCGACAAATGCAGGTGGTATGAGAGCTGTTAAATACGGTGCAACCCGTGATTATGTAAGAGCAATGACGGTTGTATTACCTACTGGTGAGATTACACATCTTGGAGCTACTGTTTCTAAAACATCTTCAGGATATTCTTTATTAAATCTGATGATTGGTTCTGAAGGAACACTTGGTATTATCACAGAATTAACATTAAAGATTATTCCTGCACCAAAAGCTGTTGCTTCTTTAATCATTCCTTACGAAGACTTAGAGACAGCACTTGCAACAGTACCTAAATTTAAGATGGCTCACATGAATCCACAGGCAATCGAATTCATGGAAAGAGAAATCGTACTTGCTTCTGAACGTTATGTTGGAAAGTCTGTATTCCCACAGGAATTAGAAGGAGTTCAGATTGGTGCATACCTTCTTGTTACATTAGATGGCAACAGTGAAGATGAAGTAGATGCATTAATCGAGCAGGCTGCAGAGCTTGTATTAGAAGCAGGGGCAATCGATGTATTAGTAGCTGATACATCTGCTAAGATGAAAGATGCATGGGCAGCACGTTCTTCTTTCTTAGAGGCTATCAT
>CAKREJ010000132.1 GCA_934317185.1 uncultured Anaerobutyricum sp.
CTGTTGTCCTACAGAATGGCTTTTTTATTGTTATATGATTTATGATAGAATTATTTCTGCAGGATATGATAATATTTATAATAGGTATTATAATATGTAAGAGGAATATAGTAGATTTATAGAGTGTTTTCTTAGATGCGTTTTTGTAAAATAAAAATGTATTATAATACTCTATAGTAGGCAACAAAACAGCAACGTGATATAATAAGACAAAGATATAATAAAAGAAGCGAGGTGCTTGCTTATGAAATTTTTAATCAAACAAAGAGTATTTTCCTGGTCAGATACCTTTGATATATACGATGAATATGAGAATAAGAAATATTTTGTACAGGCAGAATTTTTATCATTAGGTCACCGCCTGCACGTATATGATATGAATGGACATGAAGTTGGATTGATTAAAGAAAAGGTTCTTACTTTTTTACCAGAATTTGAAGTGGTGATAGGCGGACATTCGTGCGGTGTTATAAAGAAAAAATTTACTTTTTTCCATCCACAGTATGATCTTGATTATAATGGCTGGCACGTAGAGGGAGATTTCCTTTCCTGGAATTATGATGTATATGAGGCATGCAGTGCGGTTATACATATTACAAAAGAACCACTGCATTGGGGAGATACCTATGTGATTGATTTCCTTGAGCCAAAGGATGAATTAATGGGATTAATGCTTGTTCTTGCAATTGATGCGGCAAATTGTACGAATAATTAAAGGAGTGGGAATATAAATTATGAAGGGAAAAAAGATTGCAATAGTTACGGGGGCAACAGGTGGACTGGGACGGGAATTTGTACGTCTTCTCTTAAAAGAAAAAAATGTTGATGAGATATGGGCTATAGCTCGGAATGAAAAGAAACTCAGCCACTTAAAAGAAAAATTTGGTAAAAAAATAAAAATATATTCTATTGATCTCTCCAGTGTCCGTCAGATTAAATGTTTTGGAGAAGAGTTGAATCAGGAAGCCGGGCGACAAAAGCTGGAGATTTCCTATCTTATTAATAATGCTGGTTTTGCAAAGTTTTGTTCTTATGGAGATTTAAGTGTTGAAGAATCCTTGAACATGATGCATGTGAATATGGACGCTGTTGTTGCGATGGGACTTGTCTGTATTCCTCATATGAAAAAGGGAAGCCACATGATCAATATTGCGTCTCAGGCATCTTTTCAGCCACTTCCATATCAGAATATATACAGCTCTACGAAATCTTTCGTAAGAAATTATTCCAGAGCGTTAAATGTGGAATTAAAAGATAAAGGAATTTGTGTTACAGCAGTGTGTCCTGGCTGGATAAAAACGGATTTATATAAAAGAGCAGAAATTGGAGCAAAAAAAGCAACAACAAAGTATGTGGGTATGGTTGCACCAGACAAGGTAGCGAAAAGGGCTTTAAAAGATGCGAAAAAGGGAAAAGATATTTCTGTTTATAGTATTTTTACAAAAGTATCGCATATAGTGGCAAAGCTTCTCCCACAGCGTATGATGATGAAAATCTGGTTAAAACAGCAGCATCTGGATGTGTAATAGCAACAAGGTAAATGATGCTATTTACAAATCACCAATATCTGCTATAATGAGAAGGCTTATGTTGAAAACACAGGAGGAGAAATATGTTTGGTTTTATGAACTCTGGAAAGAGTAAGCCAGTGAAAAAGGGATTAAAGATTATTATTGTAGGCTGTGGTAAGGTTGGAACAACATTAGTGGAGCAGCTTAGCAAAGAGGGACATGATATTATCATTATTGATAAAAATGCAAAAAAAGTACAGGAAATTGCAAATATGTACGATATTATGGGCATTGTAGGTAATGGTGCCAGCTATAGTGTACAGATGGATGCAGGTATTGAAGAAACAGATTTGATTATTTCAGTAACAGAATCTGATGAATTGAATCTGCTTTGCTGTACTGTTGCAAAGCAGGTTGGTGATTGTGCGGCAATTGCCAGAGTGCGTACACCAGATTATAGTAAAGAAGCGGGTTATCTTCGTGAAAAGCTGGGTCTTGCGATGATTATTAATCCGGAGCTTGAGGCAGCAAGGGAAGCGGCAAGAATTTTATTTCTTCCATCTGCTCTTGAGGTGAACTCTTTTGCACATGGTCAGGCAGAATTAATTAAGTTTGCTATTCCGGAAGGAAATATACTAGATGGGATTGAAATCGCAGAACTTCGTGCAAAGATACATACGAATATTCTTGTATGTGGAGTAGAGAGAGATGGCGAAGTACACATTCCTGGTGGTGATTTTATCTTACAAAGAGGAGATGTGATTTCTGTTGTTGCATCCCGAAAGCTTGCGAGAGAATTTCTTTCCCATATTGGATTTGAAACAAAACAGGTAAAGAATACGATGATCATCGGTGGAGGAAAGGCAGCATATTATCTGGCCAAGAATCTATTAGATGTAGGAATTGATGTAAAGATTATTGAGAGTAATAAAGAACGATGTGAGGAATTGTCGGTTCTTCTTCCTAAAGCGATTATTATTAACGGGGATGGAACAGATCAGGAATTACTAAAAGAAGAGGGTCTTCCGTATGTAGAATCCTTTGTTCCGCTGACAGGAATAGATGAGGAGAATATTCTTTTAACTCTTCACACAAGACAGGTTTCTAAGGCGAAGGTTATTACAAAGATTAATCGTATCAATTTTAAAGATGTAATTGCCAAATTAGATCTTGGAAGTGTTATTTATCCAAGATATATTACATCAGAAGCGATTATTGCTTATGTTCGTGCAAGGAGAGCTTCTCTTGACAGTAATATTGAAACTTTATATCATATGTTTGACCATCGTGTCGAGGCAATTGAATTTAGAGTACACGAAGAATCTGAAATCACGAATATTCCATTGAAGGATCTGGCATTAAAGAAGGATTTACTCCTTTGCTTTATTAATCGAAATGGCAAGATTATTCTTCCAAATGGTCAGGATTCCATACAGGTAGGTGATACAGTAATGGTTGTAACAACACATACGGGATTTAATGATTTAAAAGATATTTTGGCGTAAGGTGCGGAGGAAGATATGAACAGTTCGATTATTCGTTTTGTATTAGGCTATGTATTAAAGATGGAGGCGGTACTGATGCTTCTTCCCTGTATTGTTGCTGTGATTTATCAGGAACATACAGGATTTGCCTATCTACTTGTTGCGGCAATCGCTATGGCATTAGGAACATTAATGACAATAAGAAAGCCGAAAAATCATGTATTTTATTTGAAAGAAGGCTGTGTGGCAACAGCACTTAGCTGGATTTTCTTAAGCTTTTTTGGTGCATTACCTTTTTGGATTTCCGGAGAGATTCCGTCTTTGATCGATGCATTATTTGAGACAGTTTCCGGTTTTACTACGACAGGTTCCAGTATCTTATCAGATGTCGAGGCATTGTCACATTGTGCTCTGTTTTGGCGAAGCTTTACACACTGGATTGGAGGTATGGGAGTTCTGGTATTCCTTTTGGCAGTAATACCACTTAGTGGAGGATCTGATATTAATCTGATGCGGGCAGAGAGTCCGGGTCCTTCTGTAGGGAAGCTTGTACCAAAGATAAAGTATACGGCACAGATTCTTTATGTCATTTATTTAGGTATGACATTGGTAGAGATTATCCTTCTTCTCCTTAGTCGGATGCCGGCTTTTGATGCGATCACGTTATCTTTTGGAACAGCCGGAACCGGAGGCTTTGGTATAAAAGGAGATAGTATTGCCAGTTATACCGCATTGCAGCAGTGGATTATCACGATATTTATGATTCTTTTTGGTGTAAACTTTAATGCATATTATCTGATTTTATTTAGAAAGTTTAAAAAAGCACTTCAAATGGAAGAAGTAAAAGCTTATTTTGGTATTATTTTTGTAGCTACAGCAATTATAACGGGAAGCCTTGTTATGGGAAATATGCAATTTGCGGATGCTCTTCGCCATGCTGCATTCCAGGTAGGCTCTATTATTACTACAACAGGATATGCTACAATTAATTTTGATGCGTGGTCACAGACCTGCCGTACGATATTAGTATTGTTAATGTTTGTAGGAGCCTGTGCCGGAAGTACCGGCGGCGGTATGAAAGTATCTCGTTTTATTGTTATGGTAAAAACAATGATCAAAGAATTAAACTCTTATATACACCCAAAAAGTGTTAAAAAGATTAAGATGGACGGTAAACCGATCGAACACGAAGTAGTACGTTCTATCAATGTATATTTGATTACATTTATGATTATTTTTGTTGCATCTGTTTTTGCAATATCCTTTGAAGGACATGATCTTGTAACAAACTTTACAGCCATAGCAGCAACGATTAATAATATCGGACCGGGGCTTTCTATGGTTGGACCAGACTGCAACTTTGGATTTTTCAGTGATTTCTCCAAACTTGTTATTATATTTGATATGCTTGCAGGACGTTTGGAATTATTCCCACTGCTTATATTATTCCATCCTGCAATCTGGAAGGAATTCTTCACTCAGAAAATCACAATGAGAAAAAAATTAAAATCCTGATTTGGAGAGTTGACGAAAAATAAAAAGTATCTTATCGCATCTGTGCCAGTAGTCGCTGCACATTGAATGCTTGCATAAAGGCTCGCATTCAATATTTGCTCCGAGGTCACATCTGCGATAAGATACTTTTTATTTTTC
>CAKREJ010000133.1 GCA_934317185.1 uncultured Anaerobutyricum sp.
CCATATACGATTTCTTTTGTATACACTCCCACTACTTTTCTTTCCGGGAACATTTCCTGAATTTGCTGTAATGCCAATCCGTCATTTTCATCTCCATATTGAGGAACGATAACTCCTCCATTAACAATAAGGAAGTTGGCATAAGATGCTATACACAATTCTCCTTCCGGACGTTCTTTCGCATCTCTTGTCCGGTCAATGTGAAAATCTTTGCCTATCGTAACCGGAACTGACGGACAACAAAGCTTATGTACTTTTAATTTTCTTCCCTTTGCATCGACTGCCTGGCATAGAAACTCATAGGCTGCCTTTGCTGTTTTATAAAAAGGATGTGTTGTATCTTCTGTGTAAATACAGGCGACTTCCCCCGGTCTTATAAAGCAGGCAACATCATCAATATGCCCATTCGTTTCTTCCGGGTCAATTCCATCCTTCACCCATAACACTTTTTCTCCACCAAGATATTGTTTTAATTTTTCTTCAATTTCTTCTTTTTTTAAATGAGGGTTTCTCCCCGGACTTAACAGACACATTTCTGTCGTTAATATGGTGCCTTCTCCATCTACATGAAAGGAACCTCCTTCTAAGACAAAGTCTTCTGCTTTGTAAGAATCTGTTTCTGTCAATTCACAAACTTTTTCTGCCACTCTGTCATCCTTATCCCACGGAAAGTAAAGTCCATCATAAAGTCCACCCCACGCATTAAATTTCCAGTCGCAGGCCCGTCGTTCTCCTTTGGCATTTACCAAAAATGTCGGTCCACAATCTCTGATCCAGGCATCATTTGATGACATTTCAAGTACGGTAATTTTATCTGAAAGTGTCGCTCTACAGTTTTCATACTGTCTGTCTGACACAAGCATTGTAATCGATTCAAATTCTGCAATTGCTTCCGCTACTGCTGCATAAGCTCCTTGTACCGGTTTTGCCCCATCTCTCCAGTTATCTGTTCTCTCCGGCCACAACATAAAAATTCTCTCCTGCTTTTCAAATTCGCCGGGCATTCGAAAACCATCCTGTTTTGGAGTAGAATCTGTAATTCTTTTTGCCATATATTTTCTCCGTTCTATTAGGAATGTACTCTGGGAATCTTTTTGTGCTTGATTTTGTGAGAAGATTTTTTGTCAGCCACAAAAGCAAGTGCAAGAAAGATTTCGAGAGTACATTAGGAATATTTATCTGCCATGTGTAGTTAATATATGATACATCTCCGGTCTTCTGTCACGAAAAACGCCCCATTCTCTTCTTCTTTGTGCAATTTCATCTAAATCAAAGGTATGTGTTAATACCCCTTCTTTCTCTTTGTCCGCCTCTTCTACGACGGCTCCCGTTTCATCTGTAATAAAAGAAGATCCATAAAACGTCATAGATGAATTTCCAAATGAATTTTTTTCTGTTTCTGTACCAATCCGGTTTGAAGCATGTACCGGCATAATATTTGCTGCTGCATGTCCCTGCATACATCTTTGCCAATGTGGTTTTGAATCAATATTCAGTGTCGGTTCTGAACCTATCGCTGTCGGATAAAAAAGCATTTCGGCACCAAGTAATGCCATCGCTCTTGCTGCCTCCGGGAACCACTGATCCCAGCAGATTCCTACGCCGATTTTTCCATATGCAGTATTCCATACTTTAAAGCCTGTATCTCCCGGTGTAAAATAAAATTTTTCTGCATAAGGCATCCCATCTGGAATATGCGTTTTTCGATACACGCCAAGAATTTCTCCGGTCGCATCAATAACCGCTATACTATTAAATGCTGTATTTCCATTCTTTTCATAAAAGCTGACCGGTATTACGATGCCAAGCTTTTTCGCAAGCATTTTAAAATGATTTATGGCTGTATTTTCTTCGACTGTCTTTGCCAGATTAAAATATTTGAATTTATGACTCTGACAGAAATACGGTGTTTCAAAAAGCTCCTGTAATAAAACGATATTGGCACCTTTTTCGGCGGCACTTCTTACTAAATGTTCTGCTGTATTCAGTGTTTTTTCCTTATCCCAGGAACAAGCCATCTGTGTAACTGCTGTTGTAACCTTTCTCATATGGATTCCTCTTTATTCTGCACAGGATTCATAAATCTTTACAATATCCTCTTTATTCAAATGATAGTATGATCTGGTGGAAATCCCGCTTGTTCTTACGGCCTCTTCTGCCATTTCTTCAAATTTTTCTGCATCGATTCCTACTTCCTTTAACGTAGAAGGAAGTCCGAGACTCTTGAAAAATTCTGCTGTTTTTTCAATCGCTTTTTCGGCAATTTCTCTGGTATCTCCTTCTGTAATATCCCAGACATTTCTTCCAAACATTGCAAATCTCTCTACTGTCGTATCGCAAAGAACTGCTTTCATCCATGCGGGTGTTACGATGGCAAGTCCTTCCCCGTGTGTAATATCATAATAAGCAGAAAGCTCATGTTCTATCGGATGACAGGACCAGGCTCCACCTTTTCCGACAGTAAGGATATGATTAAGACCTAAGGAGCTTGCCCACATAAGATTCGCTCTTGCTTCGTAATTTTCCGGTTCTTTTAGAGCAATTGGTCCATAATGAATCACCGTCTTCATCAGACTTTCTGAAATACGGTCTGTCAAATACGCATCATCGGTTGGCTGGAAATACTGTTCCATCGCATGAGATAAAATGTCGGCTGTTCCTGCTGCGGTCTGTTTTGCCGGGAGCGTATATAAATAAGTAGGGTCACAGATCGAAATTGTTGGATACAGGATAGGACCGGCAATTTCGATTTTTTCGTTTGTCTCTTCATTTGTAATAACGGCACCCGGATTCATTTCTGAACCGGTAGCTGCCATCGTAAGAACAACTGCGATCGGAAGTGCCTTTGTCATCTTACTGCGGTCAAGCATCAAATCCCATGCATCTCCCTCATAATATGCCGCACAGGCGATATGTTTTGAAGCATCGATCGAACTGCCTCCACCGACGGCAAGAATCATATCTATATTCTTCTCTTTACAGATAGCTGCACCTTTTCTTACAGAATCAAGCTTTGGATTTGGCTCAATTCCTGATAGCTCATATATTTCGAAATCTTTCAATAAGTCTACAATCGTATCATAAAGTCCGGTTCTTTTAATGCTTCCACCACCGTAAACCATCAAAATTCTTTTGCCATATTTTTTTAATTCTTCTGGAAGGCAGGCAATCTGTCCTTTTCCAAAACGAATATCGGTTGGAACACAAAAATCAAAATTATTCATATATAAAGTTCCTTTCTTTCTATCCTAAAATTCCTTAAAATTCCCTAAAATTCAAAAATTCAAACTCTTAAAATTCAAATTGAACACATATGAGTTTTTGCATAGGATTCGGATCAGATTTTTGCCTTAAAGCGATTATAGTGTAATGCCGAAAGGTCGATATCTGTCTTTCCTGTCAACATTAATTTGGCAAGCTGCTCTCCTACTGCCGGTGCGATACCAAAGCCATGTCCGGTAAATCCACAGGCAAGCACCAGACCGGGAACTTCTTCCACCGTTCCAAGAACCGGTACACCATCTGCACTCTTATCGCTCCAGCCGGCCCATGTACGGACAATCTTAGCATCTGCAAGATCAGGGAAATACTTTATGATACCACGACAGATACAAGGTGCTGTGATGCTGCTCGTAATTGGTGTTCCATTATCCTTACGAAACGGTTCTAATCCGGAAGAACCACCAAATACGAAAGAACCATGCTTTGTCTGATGTCCGTAGAAATCCGCTTCTGCCGTTCCAAGCATCTGATCAAACATATGTGGTTCTGCTTCTGTTACAAGTGCCTCGATCAAAGAAGAAGTCATTGGAATATCAATCCCGACCGTTCCGGCAATCTGTCGGCTTGCAAGTCCTGCTGCCACAAAAACCTGATCACCTTCATATACATTATTTGGTGTAATCACCTGACGTACATGCCCTTTTACTTTTTTGAGTGCAACTACCTTTTCTCCTGTAATGAAATGTGCACCAAGCCGTCTTGCCATCTTATAAAAACCAAGTGTTGTTGTCAGTGGGTTCGCATGTCCATCTGTCGGACACCAGCTTGCTACCGTAACTTCTTCTGAAAGATATGGATTAATTCTCCTCACTTCGTCTCCATCAATCATACGGACATCCAATCCACAGGCTCTTGCCTTATTGGCAAGATTTGTTAAGATTTTTTCATGCTCTTTATTTTTCCCAAGTCGGAGATTGCCATCCTGATGATATTCACAATCTACTTCTAATTCTTCTGAAAGAGTCGGCCATAAATTTTTAATTCCATACATGACAAGCGGCAGTTCTCTTGGGTCACGTCCTGACTGACGTACACCACCTCCGTTACGGCTGGAGCCTCCGTTTCCGATGTGGTCGCTTCCCTCTAATACAATAACGGAGCTTCCTGCCTTTGAAAGATAATACGCTGTTGCACATCCAATGATTCCCCCACCAATAATAATGACATCTGCATGATTATT
>CAKREJ010000134.1 GCA_934317185.1 uncultured Anaerobutyricum sp.
AAGACTACGAGAGTACAACATATAATAAAGGAGATATTTATGGAATTTAAAGCATTTTTGATTAAATATGCGGAAATAGGAATTAAGGGAAATAATCGTCGCTTTTTTGAAGATGCCCTTGTTCGTCAGATGAAGTATGCATTAAAACCGGTTGGAGAGTTTGCTATCCGAAAAGAATCCGGACGTATTTTTGTACATGCCTTAGAAGAATATGATTTTGATGAGGCAGTAGAAAGCTTAAGCCATGTGTTTGGTATTGCCGGAATCTGTCCGATCGTAGTGGAAGAAGATAAAGAGTTTGAAAAGATTGCAGAAGTAGTAGAAAAGTATGTTGATGAAGATTATGCGGATAAGCATTTTTCTTTTAAAGTACATGTAAGACGAGCAGATAAGAAGTATCCAATTCCTTCTATGGAAGCGGCAGCCCGTCTTGGAGAAAGATTGTTGGAGAAGTTTGAGGACTTAAGAGTTGATGTTCATAATCCGGATGTAATGCTTACGGTAGAGATTCGTGATAAGGTATATATTTATTCCAGAGAGATTGCAGGACCAGGAGGAATGCCGGTTGGTACAAACGGAAGAGCAATGCTTCTTCTTTCCGGTGGTATTGACAGTCCTGTAGCCGGATATATGATTTCTAAGAGAGGGGTAAGTATCGATGCGACTTACTTCCATGCACCTCCTTACACAAGCGAGAGGGCAAAGCAGAAGGTTGTAGATTTAGCGAAGGAAATCGCAAAGTACACAGGACCGATCACACTTCATGTTGTCAACTTTACAGATATCCAGATGGCAATCTATGAGAAATGTCCGCATGATGAGCTTACGATTATTATGCGTCGTTATATGATGAAGATCGCAGAACATTTTGCGAACCAGGATAACTGTCTTTCTCTTGTTACAGGAGAAAGTATCGGACAGGTTGCCAGTCAGACAATGCATAGCTTATATGTAACAAATGAAGTATGTCAGATGCCGGTATTTCGTCCATGTATCGGACTTGATAAAAATGAAATCGTAAAAGTAGCAGAAAAGATTGGGACATATGAGACATCTATTCTGCCTTATGAAGATTGCTGTACCATTTTTGTGGCAAAGCATCCGGTGACAAAGCCGAGATTAGATGTGATTAAGCGTTCTGAGAGAAATCTTGATGATTGCATTGACGAACTGATGAAGACCGCAATTGAGACAACAGAAGAGATTAAGATTAATGCACATTAATTTTTAAAAGAATTTTTAGAAAATAGTTTTTCAGAAGAATTGTTTTTTAATATATAACGATATATAAATAAACCGGGGAAAATAAATTATTTTCCTCGGTTGATTTCGTAAATGTGTGGCAGGCCATATATTAAAAAACCTGCTGTTATGTAATTATTCAGTTACTAAATATGGCTGTAACTGTTCCATAATCTCATCAAGATTATCAGCGTGGTGGATATTCAAATCAATAGGTTTAGAAATATCTAAACTGAAAATTCCCATGATAGATTTTGCATCAATAACATAACGACCGGAAACTAAATCAAATTCTGCATCGAAACGATTGATAACGTTAACAAATGTTTTTACCTTATCGATGGAATTTAAAGAGATTTTAATCGTTTTCATGTATGCGTTCCTCCTTAAAATGTCTATATATTTTTAATAATATAGTACCTTTTTAATATAAAAAAGTCAATAGATTTAAGGAGAATCTGGAAAATATTATCTAATAATAAAGAGTAATTTATTGTCCTGTAGAGAAGGGAGTCAACTCACATCTGATATAATATATAAAAAGAATAAAAAATATAATGAAGCAGAAAAGGAGAAAGCGGAAAAGGAGATTTTAATTTATGAGCAAAAGAAAAGTGGCATTCCTTACATTGGGATGTAAGGTAAATCAGTATGAGACAGATGCTATGGAGGAAATTCTTGAAAAAAAGGGATATGAGATTGTCGGTTTTAAGGAGATGGCGGATGTCTATATTATAAATACATGTTCTGTTACCAATATGGCAGACAGAAAGAGTCGTCAGATGATTCATCGGGCAAAGAAGAACAATCCGGATGCAGTGATCGTAGCGGCAGGATGTTATGTACAGGCAGCAGAAAAGGAAATGGCTGAGAAAAGCATGGCAGATATTCTTGTCGGTAATAATAAAAAGAAAGATATTGCACAGATTCTGGAGGAATATTTTGCAGTAAAGGAAGAAGAGCAGTCAGTGCCGGTGATTTCTGAAGTGCTTGATATTAATCATACAAAAGAATATGAAAATATGACGATTCATAAAGTAAATGAGCATACAAGAGCATATATTAAAATACAGGATGGATGCAATCAGTTTTGCTCATATTGCATTATTCCTTACACCAGAGGAAGAATCCGCAGCAAGAATCCGGAAGAAGTTATCGCAGAAGTGAAAAATCTGGCAGCACAGGGTTATAAAGAAATCGTGCTTACCGGAATTCATTTAAGTTCTTATGGAAAGGATCTGGAGGATAACATAACACTTCTTGATGTGATAAAAAGAATACAGCAGGTAGAGGCTGTGAAGCGGATTCGGCTTGGTTCTTTAGAACCAAGAATTATTACAGAAGAGTTTGTAAGAGAGCTGAAACAATGTGATAAAGTCTGTCCTCATTTTCATCTTTCCCTGCAAAGTGGCTGTGATGAAACGTTAAAGCGTATGAATCGTAAATATACAACAGAAGAATATGAGGCTGCACTAACTATTTTGAGAAAATATTATGAACATCCGGCATTGACTACGGATGTGATAGCCGGGTTTGTTGGAGAGACGGAAGAAGAATTTGAAAAGACAAGAGCATATCTTGAAAAAATCAATCTTTACGAAATGCACATTTTTAAATATTCTGTACGAGAAGGAACCAGAGCACAGAAGATGTCCGGGCATGTGCCGGAACAGGTAAAGACAGAGCGTTCAGATATACTTCTTGCGATGGCACGATTCCATAAGTCAGAATTTGAAAAGTGGTATATTGGAAGAAAAGAAAAAGTACTTTTAGAAGAAATCATAGAAAAGAATGGTAAAAAATATTTCCAGGGATATACAGCTCATTATGTGAAAGTTGCAATAGAATTGCCGGAAAATAACACAAAATTAAAACAAAATGAGGAAATTATAGTAGAAATTCAAGGATTTATTGATGAAAATTTACTGTACGGAAAAGTTTCGATTGAATTTTAATGTCACTCATAGTAAAATATTTATTGATTGTAAATCTGCTAGAAGGAGGTAGACATGGGTAGAAATAATACACAGTTTTTTCATGTGGTTAAAGAACAGGAATACGATGTGGCATCTATTTTGAAAGATGTGTACGAAGCATTAACGGAAAAAGGATATAACCCGGTGAACCAGATCGTGGGTTATATTATGTCCGGAGATCCGACTTATATTACCAGTCATAAGAATGCAAGAAGCCTGATTATGAAGGTAGAACGTGACGAGATTCTTGAAGTTTTATTCGAAAATTATATTGATACTCAGTTAAAGTAATTATGAAAGAAAGATGGATGGGTCTTGATTACGGGACGAAGACAGTAGGTGTAGCGGTGAGTGATGTTTTAGGTATTACTGCACAGGGTATTGAGACAGTTACCAGAAAGTCGAATAAGAAGCTGCGCCAGACTTTGGCAAGAATAGAAGCATTGATAGAAGAATACGAAGTAAGCAGAATAATACTCGGATTGCCAAAGAACATGAATAATACGCTGGGAGAAAGAGCAGAAGAGACGAAGGGATTTCAGGAGATGCTACAGCGAAGAACCGGATTGGAAGTAGTCTTATGGGATGAAAGACTGACTACGATGGAATCTGAAAGAATTTTACAGGAGGGTGGAGTACGCCGTGAGAACAGGAAAGAACGCATTGACTGGATGGCGGCAACTCTGATTCTGCAAAGTTATATGGATGTACATCCAATTCCGGAAAAATAAGTGGAGAACGGACGTAAGTACGGAAGAAAGAGGTTTTTTATGAATAATTATGAGAGCATTCCATTTGTGACCGAAGATGGAGAAGAGATGGAATTCTATGTCCTTGAACAGACAACCCAGAACGGGTTTCATTATCTGTTAGTGGAAGACGCAAGTGCAGACCCGGAAGAGGAAGATGTTGTTGTTTACCTCATGAGGGGAGTCGCAGGTGCGGCTGAGGGCGAAGAAGAGATGGCAGCCTATGAGATGGTTGAAGATGAGGAGGAACTTATATCAATATCTAAGATATTTGAACAGTTAATGGACGATACTGATTTTAAAGTAGAGTAGCAGGCAGACGTTTGTGTGAGATAAAACGACGGATACTTTTGCAGAAAAAGATCTTGCGTTTTATTTATGCAGTCGTGCTTTCTGCTATGGACAAGTGAATAGTAGAACGGAGGTTAGAATTTGAAAGTAACAGGAAATCAATCAGTAAAGATAATACCTCTCGGCG
>CAKREJ010000135.1 GCA_934317185.1 uncultured Anaerobutyricum sp.
TATCCGCCGGCAGTTCGTGAAATCTGTGAAGCAGTTCATTTAAAGTCTACTTCTTCTGTACATTCTCATTTAGAGACTTTAGAGAAGAATGGATATATTAGGCGTGACCCGTCAAAGCCAAGAGCGATTGAGATTATAGATGATAATTTTAATCTTACGAGAAGAGAGCTTGTGAATGTGCCGATTGTTGGAACGGTTACCGCAGGAGAACCGATTCTTGCGATTGAGAACATTCAGGGATATTTTCCGATCATGCCGGAGTTTGTGAATAATAAGCAGACATTCATGCTTAAGGTAAAGGGTGAGAGCATGATCAACGCAGGAATTTTTGATGGGGATTTTATCTTGGTAGAGGAGACACCAATTGCTTCAGATAATGATATTATTGTAGCATTATTAGAGGATTCTGTTACCGTGAAGAGATTTTTCAGGGAGGAAGATCACATTCGCCTGCAGCCGGAGAATGATACGATGGAACCAATCATCGTACCGAAGGATATACCATTTTCTATTGTTGGTAAGGTAATCGGTTTATATCGTGTATTTAAGTAATTGTGTGTTTAAGTAATCGTGTGTTTTAACAAATTAAGTAAGGAATCTCTTCCTTCTGCGTATAGACGAAGACAGGAGAAGTTACCGAAAATAAAAAGAGTCCGGAGAACGAGCTATGAAAGCCTGTTTAAAGTACATTTCGTATTTTAAAGGCATAGCAGTCCTCCGGACTCTTTTTATTTTGTTTTAAAGTAAATCTTCTTTGCTAATCTGCTTTCCATCTCTCCAGATTCTTTCGAGATCATAGAAAGCACGGTCTTCTTTGCTGAATACATGAACGATAATGTCCTTATAATCCATAAGAATCCAGTTTGCACTCTGGTAGCCTTCAATCTGCTTTGCATCATATCCGGCTCTGCCAAGAGCTTCTTCTGCACTGTCCGCCATAGCCTGTACCTGATTACGGTTTGTACCGTCTGCGATAATAAAGTAATCTGCCAGAACAGATACTTCACTAATATCAATGATCGTAATATCTTCAGCCTTTTTATCTTCTAATGCTTCTATAGCTAAAAGAGCCATTTTTTTTGATTCGTTCATAAAAAAATCCTTTCGTCTGTTATGATTAAAAAATCCTTTCTGATTTATATTAGATCAGAAGGCAGTTTACGATTAATTCTTTCCTTTATAGTAGTCATAAGTATTTTGTGTCATAGGATCAATTACATCTGCCTTTTTGGTAAGGTAAGTAATAGTATCCTTTAAAATAAGGAGAAGACAGGCATCTAAGTCTTTAAAGGCTAAGGCTCTTACCTCAGGGAGATCTTCTGCCTTGTCACGGTTTGCTTCCATGTAGTCGGCAATAAAAACAATCTTATCAAGGAGAGACATATTTGGACATCCGGTTGTGTGCCATATAATCGCAGAAAGAATTTCTGTATCGGTTACACCGTATAATTCATTCGCATAACAAGCTCCAAGCTTAGCGTGAAGAAGCTCCGGATTTTTTCTTTCGTGATCGGAAACCGGAATGCCGTAGCGTTCACATTGAGATAATTTTTCTTCTGAAGAAAGATATTTTGCACAATCATGGAGCAGACCTGCGATTCTTGCCTTTTTAATATCTGCACCGTAACACATGGCAAGACAGGTACTGGTATATTCTACACCCATAGTATGTTCATATCTTTTTGGAGATAATTCCTTCTTTAAAGCTTCTTTTATTTTTTGTATTGACATCATAGCTGTCTATTCCCCTTTTCTTCATAGTGTAATCTCAAAAGCCTGTAGCTTCACACATAAAAGTATTAGACTTTTCAATGTTGTTGTCTGTTTTATTTAGAGACTACTCGTATTCTGCGATGGAGCCTCATCCCGTATATCGGGCTGATATAAACCGTGTTCATAAATGTAATCTGCTACCTTCGCAGGAAGAAGATAGCGAATACTCTCGCCATCTCTGATGCGACGGCGAATATCATTGGACGAGATTTCAAGAACCGGAGAATTCAGCCGGTATATTTCAGAATCATATTTATTTTCAATATATTCAATCTGGCTACTTAAAGAACTCCCAGTACCGGCTCTTCCTGCCACGACAATTGTTGCCAGCTTTAAAATCTGTGCCGGATCTTTCCATGATTCGATATGATATAAAGAATCTGCCCCCATAATGAAATAATATTCATAATCAGGATGCCTGGCTGTAAGCTGGGAAAGCGTTTCAACAGTATAGGTGGTTCCTTCTCTGTTGAGTTCTTCTTTGGAAAGACGAAAATGTGCGTTATCTTCTATGGCAAGTTCTACCATCGCCACCCGGTCTTCTTCTGTGACAGAATTAGAAATCTTTTTATAGTATGGATTTTTCGTTGGCATAATAAGGATTTCGTCAAGCTGAAACTGATGAAATGCAGTTTCAGCCAGTAATAAATGTCCAAAATGAATGGGATTAAAGGTTCCTCCCATAATACCTACTTTTTTCTTTGCCATGACTTCATACCTGTATTTTATGGTAAAACGATTTTGCTGTTTTCCTTTGCCGGTTTATATAAAACAATTTTCTTTCCGATGACCTGTACTACTTCAGAACGAGTTCTTTCAGCAAGAACTTCAGCAATCTCTCTTGGATCATCAAAACAGTTCTTTAAAACGGATACTTTTACTAATTCTCTTTTGTCAATTGCTTCACGGATTCCTTCGATTACTTCTGGAGTAAGAGAAGCCTTTCCAATCTGGAAAATAGGATCCATTGTCATTGCAAGACTTTTTAAATAAGCTCTCTGTTTGCTTGTCATAATATTTCCTTTCTTGTCATAATTATTTATAATAATCAAATGCGAGGTTGTATAACTGTACCGTATCGCCCTCTTCAATTCCAAGTTCTTCTAAACGTGTTAAAATACCATTTTCCTTCATAAACTTCTGGAAGAATTCAAAACCTTTTTCAGATTCTAAATTCGTATATCCAAGCATACGTTCTACTTTAGGACCTTCTACGCTGAATACACCAGGTTCTTCCATCTTAACAATGATGGATTCGCCTTCATCTTCTTCCTGAAGCTCAAGGAAGAATTCCTGATCAAATTCAATTGGTTCTTCTGGTAATTCTTTTAGAAGGTCATTCACATACCATAACAGTTCCTTTACGCCCTGTCCGCTTACAGCAGAAATAGGGAAAATCTTCATATCTTTATCTGCAAAGGCTTCTTCAAGCATTTCGATAATGACTTCTCTGTCTTCTTCCGGCATTGCATCCATCTTGTTGGCTGCAATTACCTGTGGACGTTTGGCAAGTTCCGGATTATAAGCTTCCAGTTCTTTATTAATAGCTTTGATGTCTTCGATAGGATCTCTTCCTTCAACGGAAGCAGCATCTACGAGATGAATCATTACCTTTGTACGTTCAATATGACGTAAGAACTGATATCCAAGACCAACTCCTTCGGAAGCTCCTTCTATGATACCAGGGATATCTGCAATGACAAAACCATTCCCTTCTGCAAGATCTACTACACCAAGATTTGGGTTAAGCGTAGTAAAATGATAGTTGGCAATCTTTGGTCTTGCATTGGTTACACGAGAAAGTAAAGTGGACTTTCCAACGTTAGGGAACCCGATCAATCCAACATCGGCGATGACTTTCAGTTCTAAGTCTACCCACAGTTCCTTCGCTCTTTGTCCCGGCTGTGCGTACTTTGGTGCCTGCATCGTTGCGGTAGCATAATGCTGATTACCCTTTCCGCCACGACCACCCTTTAAAAGGACAACCGGCTCTGTACGATTTGCCATATCAAGAATCACTTTTCCGGTTTCTGCATCTTTTACAACGGTTCCAGCCGGTACTTTTAAAATCATATCTTCACCGCTTGCTCCGGTACATCTCTTTTTAGAACCTTCTTTTCCGTCACCGGCACAATATTTTCTTTTGTGGCGATAGTCAACTAAGGTGTTTAATCCAGGATCAACTACAAAGATTAAATCACCGCCTTTTCCACCGTCTCCACCGTCCGGACCGCCGTCTGGAACATAAAGTTCTCTTCGAAAGCTGACATGTCCGTCTCCTCCTTTTCCGGAACGGATAAAGATGCGTGCACGATCTGCAAACATTATATACACATCCTTTCTATACGATAGTTTGTAACTTATTCAGAGTCCTAAAAGAAAGGTTAAATATCTCTGAATGATTGATATATTTTATTGTGTTATATTTGAATTAACTATTGGGATCGATTTATAATTATAATTTAAGAGTATAGAAGAAAAGCGGCTTCAAATCAAAACGCTTTGAAGCCGCTGATAAACAAGATTTAACTAT
>CAKREJ010000136.1 GCA_934317185.1 uncultured Anaerobutyricum sp.
GCTAATTCAGATGCAGGAAAATATGCCTCTGAGATCATGGCATTTCCGACAACAATTCTTGTAGACAGAAAAGGTAACATTGTAGGAGAGCCAATGGTTGGGGGAATTGATAATCAGGAGAATTATGATACACTTATGAAGCAGATTAAGTCCGTAATAGAGGCGGATAGTGCAAATAAATAATTAAGTTATCTCATACTGTTTGTTTTAAAAAAAATTCATTATGCGAATTACATGACAACAGAAAAAAACAGTGCTATAATGTGTTTGAAAAATAAAAAGAACAACAGAAAGAGGCTAATTATGGATATTGAAGAAATGTTAGAGATTCATGACTGTCCATTATGTGATGGTGGATCATTGTTAGAAGAAGAAAGTGGCTGTGGATATTATGTAATGTGTCTGGATTGTGGATGCCATTCTGTGACCATTGACTTCCACTCAGAAGAAGAACGTCTGGAAGCCGCTAAGAAGACAGTTATGTTATGGAATGCCGGAAAGGTAATTTCAAGTCATCCAGGAGAATAGAATATAAGATATAAAGGAATTCCTATAAGTTTGGTGTTTTTACTTATAGGAATTTTTTTGCTTATAAGATAATTTGGTCTATGGTGTTTGTTTTCCGTCTGTATATTTACAAGATATTGGGATTAAAAGGTATTTGCTCTTTTTTCAATACCAGATTGTGACTTTGAGGCACTATCCGTTTCTGGTAGGGGATCATATAATAAAGCCAGGATGAAGAATCCTTATTTTTTATCCTCTTCTAGCAAGAAGATTCCCACCTCTAAGATGGGAGATGGATTGCGTCCGGTATCCCTTGATGTTGGGTTCTAATCATAGTATGATATATTCAGTCAAATAGTAAAAAATAGAAAAAGGAATAGCTTATGGATAGAAAAAGATTATTTGAAATTGGGAAAGTACTTTATCATTCTGATCTGCCTTTTCGAGTAAGGTTATTTAATGTGCTGGCATCGCTTGGGTTTATCATCAGTCTTTGTAATGGAGTTTTTTCGTATTTAAATAATGGGGATAAGAGACTACTAATCATAAATTTAGGAATCGCATTCCTCTCGCTTGTACTTCTTTTTTATGCATATTACAGGAAGAAATATCAAAGATGTTATTTTATAACGATAGTTGTAATCTTTATGATCTTATTTCCGTTTATGTTTTTTAAAAGTGGTGGATATAAAGGAGGAATGCCATCTTTTTATATTTTCGGAGTTTTATTTACTGTTTTTATGTTAGAAGGCTGGCTGGTGCTTTTCAGTGTTTTATTGGAGTTGATCATTTATATTACTACGCTTGGAATCGCTTATTATTATCCTGCCTGTGTTAGTTGGTTTCATTCAGAAAAAGAAATTGTGGCGGATGTATTGACAGGTGTTGTTGTGGCGAGTGTATCTCTTGGTGCTGCAATGTATTTACATTTTCGTATTTATAGAAAACAGCAGATTTTTCTTACGCAGGCAAGGGAAGAAGCAATGGAAGCCAACCGGGCAAAAAGTGCATTTCTTGCAAATATGAGTCATGAAATCCGAACACCGATTAATGTAATGCTTGGAATGAATGAAATGATCATAAGGGAATCTGCCTCAAAAGAAATTATGCAGTATGCTGAAAGCGTGGAGAAGGCAGGGAACTATTTATTATCACTTATCAATAATATATTGGATATTACAAGAATTGAATCAGGAAAGCTGGATATTACAGAAGAAAAGTTTGAGTTAAGACAGCTTATACAAGAAATATGGATGATTGGAACGAAACAGGCAGAAGCAAAGAAAATAGACTTTGTTATTGAAGCGGAAGAAGAACTGCCAAAGTATCTGACAGGAGATATGCTGCATACGAAGCAGGTTATCTTAAATTTAATTAGCAATGCTGTCAAATATACAGAAGAAGGAAGCGTTACATTAGAGATTAATGCGAACGGAGAGCAAATCATTTTTTCGGTAAAAGATACAGGAATCGGAATTCGGAAAGAGGAGATGGACACACTTTTTGATATGTTTATGCGTGTGGATGTAAAGAGACACAGAAACATTGAGGGAAGCGGATTGGGACTTACGATAGCAAAAGAACTTTGCGAACAGATGGGAGGACAAATCTGTGCAGAGAGTGTCTATGGAAAAGGAAGTCGATTTACAGTATATCTGCCGCTAAAAAGTACAGGAGAAGAGAAATTAGGGAAGTGGAATTCCGAAGAAAGAAAAACGGTGTCGGACAACAGAAAGAGATTCTTTGCATCGAAGGCGAATGTTTTAATTGTGGATGACAGCCAGCAAAATCTTCAGGTACTTACGTCGCTTTTGCAAAGAACGGGTGTGCAGTTAGATAAAGCAGGCAGTGGATTGGAGTGTATCGAAAAAGTTAGAAGTAAAAAATACCATTTGATTTTCCTTGATTATATGATGCCAAAGATGGATGGAATTGAAACATTTCATAAGTTGAGAGAGGAGGAAAATGGACGAGAAGTTCCGATTATTGCTATTACTGCGGATGTTTCTACAGGTATTCGGCAGAAATTTCTCGCAGAAGGTTTTGCGGATTATCTTTCAAAACCGATTATGTGGGATAAACTAGAAGAGATATTGCTGCAATTGATTCCTGCAAATCTGATTTCAAGACAAAAGGATGGATGTGAGGAATGGAAAATAGGGGAAAAGCAGATTTCAGAATTGAAACAGAAGATGAGGCAGTGGGATATTGAACTTTCAGAAGGGTTACGTTTACTAAGCGGAAGTATTTCGCAATATAGAAAGCTGGCCGAACTGTTTGTAGAATATTATATGCCGAATAAAGAACAGTTGACGAGGAGCTTTGAAAGACTGCAAAATACGCAAAAAGAAATAAAGAATCTGACAGGGTTGATCCATACTTTGAAAAGTAATGCCAGAGCTGTAGGAGCAATAGAACTTTATGAATTATCTTTTGTAATGGAGAAAAAAGGAAAGATTCAAGATGTAAATTATATAAATAAAGCAATCCCTCTTTTATTCTTTGAGTGGGAGCGGGCGGTACAGGGAATATGCTTTTTTATCAAATATACAGAACCATTTATTTTAAAAAATAGTGAAAAGAATAGTCTGACGCAGGTTGAAGGGGATTGCATTGATGAAAGTTCTGAAAAAAGATATAAAGAAGCAAAGAAAGAGCTTCTTTGTGCGATTGGAAGGTATCAGGGGAAATATGCAGAAGAACAGATAGAAATATTATTATCTATAGAAAAGGATGCAGACCAAAGAAAGCGATTGGAAAAAATACAGAGATTAATTCGGAATTTGGAGTTTGATGAAGCGGAACAGCTTATGGAAGAAGAATGGGAGAAAGACTATGATTAAAAAAAGTATATTGATTATAGACGATGATATTATTTTGTTAAAAACAGCAGAAGAAATACTTTCTGATTTATACCGTGTCAGTGTGGCAAAAGGAGGAAAACAGGGAATTGCTTTATTAAAAAAGGGTATTATTCCTAATTTGATATTACTTGATATTGCCATGCCGGAAATGGATGGATATATGACATTAAAAAAGATAAAAGGAATTCCAGGCTGTGAAGAAGTACCGGTTATTTTTCTTACAGGATTTTCAGAATCGGATTATGAAGTAAAAGGTTTAAAAGCAGGAGCAACAGATTATATTGTGAAGCCTTTCGCCAAAGAGGTTCTTCTTGCGAGGGTAGAAATGCATCTTGCAAGAAGCGTACAAAATTCACAAAAGACTGTTATAGATACGCAAATTCAGGAAAACAGGAAGAAAATACAGGAGAAATTGACTCAGGTTGAATGGAAAGTTGCTCTGGCAGTCGCACAGGGGATGGAAAATAAGGAGATTGCCGAGCAGATGAATTATTCTTATGGATATGTTAAAAATGTTATTGCCCGTATATTTTCAAAACTGGATATAGAGAAGAGGAGAGAATTGAGGAAATTACTCATAGGATAATTTTTTTCTTGACAGAAAAGCAAAAGGCTGTAAAATAATAGGAGTGTTACATAAATAAAAAATCAGAAGAATATATCAGGAGAAATATATGAAAAAAGATGCTGTAAACGATATAAAAATAGCCTTTTTTGATGTGGATGGAACTTTAGTTGATATGGAGAAGAAGATAATTTCCCCTAAGATGATAGAGACATTAAAGCGACTGAAAAAGAATGGTATTATTTTATGTATTGCTACAGGACGAGGTCCATACATGGTTCCCACTTTTCCGGGAATTGATTTTGATGTCTTTTTAGCTTTTAACGCATCTTATTGTTATACAAAAGATGAAGTTATTTT
>CAKREJ010000137.1 GCA_934317185.1 uncultured Anaerobutyricum sp.
TACGACGGAGGCGTTCCAGATAGATCCGACGATTACGGCATCTGTTATAGGAATTGTTATTCTGATTCTTCTTTTGGCCCGTGTTCTTATCCGCACCCGGAAAAGGGGGAATAGAGAGATTCTAAACCGCTATAAGAAAAACAGGAATAAGTAAATACACATAAAAAACAGCCAGTCAGGTAAGGCCATTTTGTTATGGCGATTCTCTGATTGGCTGTTTTTAGATAAGGGCTTTAGAAAAATCTATCAGAATAAGTGGATAGGGTTTGGGATAGAATTCTCTAAGACTCCTGAATGTTATTAATTACTTCCTGCTGCTGATTAAGCAGGTGGGTTCTCATCAGTTCTTTGGCTCTGACGGAATCTCTGTTAGAAATAGCATCTAATAATTTGCGGTGTTCTTCTACGAGGTTTGAGCGTTGGCGAATATCCTTCACATATTCCATACGGTAGCGGTAGAATTGTTCACGGAGATTATTGATGATAGTAATAAGGCGGTCGTTGTTCGTTGCACCAAAGATGGTGTTGTGGAAGATTTCATCCTTGTCTACGATATCAAGAAGATCTCCTTTTTCTACAGCGAGGACGAAGTCCTCATGTGCCTGTCGAAGTTCGGAAATACCGTCCTGATTAATTCGTTCACATGCAAGTACGGTGGCGAATTCCTCAAGTACGGTACGAATCTCGATGACATCACGAAGATTCTTTTCTGTGATCTTGGCTACCTGGGCACCCTTTCTTGGAATCATGATAACCAGTCCCTCAAGTTCAAGCTTACGGATTGCTTCTCTTACAGGAGTACGGCTTACACCGAGACGGTTGGCAAGTGAAATTTCCATAAGTCGTTCACCGGGGGCAAATTCGCCGGTGATGATTGCCTGGCGCAGTGTGTTAAATACAACATCACGGAGTGGCAGGTATTCATTTACGTTAAAGTTATTATCTTTCATTGTCTCGTCTCCTTCCCTTCTTCGCTGTATATGTTTCCCTCTGTGCCAGCGAACTTTCTTTTTTTGAAAAATGTCTGTAATTTTTATTTGATTTTGAGTGTGGAAGATCTTTACTAAACGGACGCACAACGGCGGTCTGTTTGACTCCCGGATCCTTGCGGAAGAATTCCGCTGCCTTTCCGGCCATTTCTCTTGAAGTAAATATACCAAATACGGTAGAGCCGCTTCCGCTCATAAGAGCATTGAGTGCTCCCAGTCTTTTCATATCTTTTTTAATCTGAACAATTGCCGGATAATGTTTTTCTGTAACCTGTTCTAATACATTGCCCATGCGGTCTGTAATTCCGGTAAGGTTCCCCTGATTAATTGCCTTGATCATGCCATCAATGTCCGGATGTATGGTCTGTTCATCTAAATGAAGGTGTTCGTATACAAACTTTGTTGACATGGAAAAGGATGGCTTTACGATTAAAAACCAGCATGGTGGAATAGAAGGAAGTGGAGTTAATATCTCACCGATTCCTTCTGAAAGTGCAGTTCCTCTCATAATACAGAAGGGAATGTCAGCACCGAGAGTAAGTCCGTGTCTGATAAGCTCCTCCTGTGTAATCCCCAGAGAAAAAAGCTGATTCATACCTACCAGAGCAGCGGCGGCATCTGTACTTCCGCCTGCCATCCCTGCCGCAACAGGAATATGCTTTTCGATTGTGGCATCGACACCGTCCGTAATATTATATGCAGTACGAATCGTGTCAATTGCCCGGTAGACCAGATTCTTCTCGTTGAGAGGAAGGTAAGGCAGATTCGAAGAAAGACGAATCTGACCACAAGTGTTCTTCTGTAAAGTAATGAGGTCGAAAAGCTTCACTGTCTGCATGATCATTCTGACCTCATGGTAACCATCTTCCCGCCTTCTTAATACGTCCAGTCCCAGATTTACTTTGGCATATGCTTTTAAATATAAGGGCTGAGTCATAAAAATTGTACCTCCTCTGTATCTTGTATACAATTATTATAACGCATTTTTACGAAAAATCAAGAAAGAAACACTGGTATAAAAAAGAAAATATTTCTCAATACTAACAGGGTATTTTGGGTGTTTTGCTACAGAAGTTTCTGAGAAGTTATCAGAGCTACAGGAGGGGAGATCGTGCAAATAAAATATGGAAGGGATCAGAAGCTAGATGGGAAACTTACTTTAGATTTTGATGAAAATTACAGGTTTTTGGAGAGGGTGTTAGATCGAAGTGGCGATATTGTAAAGAATGAGTTCTGTGTGGGAAATAGAAAGGCCGCTGTTGTTTATGTTGACGGGATGACGGATGCGGATATGGTAGAAGATTTTGTAATACGGCCGCTTCTTAAAAAGAGATGTGATAAAAGCGGAGGGGAGCTTCTTTCTTATGTGGAGAATCATGTGATGGAGACGGTAGACTGGAAGGAGGATGAAAGCTTTGAGGATATATTGACAGATATTTTATCGGGGAATACGTTGCTTTTACTGGAAAGCTGTCCGAAAGCGATTATTTTATCCACAAAGAAATATCCGTCAAGAGGAGTTGGTGAAACGCAGCAGGAGATGGTTATCCGAGGGCCAAAAGACAGCTTTACGGAAAATATCCGGATGAATACGGCATTGCTCCGCAGGAGGATTCGTGATCCACGCCTGAAAATGGAGCATACGATGATAGGGGAACGTTCTAAAACAGATTTTGCCATTGCCTATATGGATGATCTGGTACAGCCTGAGACGCTTGAATTGGTAAGACGAAAAGTAAATGCGATAAGCTTTGACGGTATTTTTGATGGCGGGATGGCAGAGCAGCTTCTGGAAGAGAATTCGTGGACTCCATTTCCACAATTTCAACATACGGAGCGTCCGGATAAGGCTGCAAGTGGATTACTGGAGGGAAGGATTGTACTTCTTGTGGATAACTCTCCGGGAGTGCTGCTGCTTCCGGCAACGTATCAGATGTTCTTTCAGGCAGGAGATGATTATTACACACGCTTTGCGGTAGCGTCCTTTGCCCGTCTGCTCCGTTTTGCAGCATCTTTTTTTGCGATAGGTTTTCCGGGACTATATGTTGCGATTGCGGCATTTCATACAGAGATGCTGCCGGCTTCTTTTTTGTTGTCGATTGCGACGGCACGTACAGGGATCGCTATTCCGGTGGCACTGGAGATTTTGTTGATGGAATTTCAGTTTGAGCTGCTAAAGGAGGCAGGAATTCATCTGCCCGGGCAGCTTGGAGGGACGATTGGTATTGTTGGGGGACTCATCGTGGGGCAGGCGGCGGTGGAGGCAGGAATTGTGAGTACGGTTGTTGTCATTGTTGTATCCTTTACGGCGATTGCCTCGTTTATCGTGCCGAATGAATCTTTCGGCTCGGTCTTTCGCCTTTTGAAATTCCTTTTTATTTTCACAGCGGCAATATGGGGAATATACGGCTATCTTCTTACTTTTGCAGCTTTATTATTCCATTTGTCTCAACTGGAATCCTTTGGCGTGCCGTATATGCTGCCGTCAGTTTGTGGAGATAGCCTGAATTACGATGATAAAAAAGATCTTTATATACGGTATCCGTTTGCCTCTATGCTAAAACGTCCAATCTTTACAAGAGAGGGGCGGAGAATACGCAAAAAAGAAACAAAGGCAGAGGGCAGATTTTGGAAACGGAAAAACAAAGCTCAGAAGGGAAGAAGGTTATGATACAGGAAAAGGAAATCTCTAAGAGACAGTTGCGTCGAATGGTTTTTATAGAGACTTTTGGAACAGGTGCTCTATCGGTACCGGCACTTGCCTGCTACAAAGGGCAGTCCGGATATTGTGCATTGTTTTTTTATATAATATTTCTTGTTGCGGCGGCGGTGTTATTTCAAAGCTGTTCGATTTGTGCAGATGAATTTTCTCAGACGATAAAAGTGGTATACCTTATACGTTTTTTTATTAATGCGGCAGCTCTTTTTTATTTTTTTGGAAAGACAGTACAAAGCGTGTATATGCCGGAAAGCAGTCTGCTTTTTATTTTGCTGCCTGCCGCCGTGCTTCTCTGGTATAGCTTGCATACTGTTTTACAAAAAAGAGCCAGATTTCTGGAATTGATTTTCCCGTACATCATAATACTGTATATTCTTGCGGTTATTTTATCTTTTTCCGGAATAAAAAATGCAATGCAGTTTGGAAATGTAAGTGGAATCTGGAAGGGGATTCTTTCGGATGATATTTTTCAGAATATAGAGAATGGATATTTTTTATTGTTATGCAGCAGTCCGATCGAATTCCTGTTATTTTTTAAGTCGGCACTGTATACAGATTCTGTAGACTCTGCAATT
>CAKREJ010000138.1 GCA_934317185.1 uncultured Anaerobutyricum sp.
TGTTATCATTATGTGGAACCAGTGAGAAACTCTTCATTGCAAGATGTCCCTTGCTCTCAAAAAACTCCAGATACATTTTTCGAAGTTCGTTTACTCCATACTTTTTCAAAATTCTGTCCTCCTGTAGTATCGCATATATTAATGCCGGTTATACCGACATGAAAGGGTGCTGGCAGAAAACAATCCGTTCTCCGTCAGCACCCTAAAATATATCGCTATGTTAATTATTTACCTGATGTATTTTCAGTACCAGCCGTATTGCTTTCCATGTTCTTCTTCGTTCTTAACTTCTTTCCACAAAAAATACCTCCGGCCGCGGCTGCTACCAGCAAAATAAACGTTATAATATATTGAACAAATGCACTTAATACAGCCGACATAATAGGCCCTCCTTCTCATACTGAAAATGATTTTCGGTTACATAACGCTAGTATAGCATATTTACTAAAAAACTGTAAACCTTTTTCTGATTTAATTCGGTGAAATGGACAGACGAATTATTTTCTTTACAAGATTCTGACTGTGGCGGTATTTGGTGGATTAAATCAGAAGGGAAAAAATTTGGGGATGAGGGTGGCAGACTTCTACTTCTGTCTGCATACCCTTCTACGCCAACACCTCATTCATGCTTCCGGTACGATAGCCTTCTAGGTCAAGGGAAACGTAGGTAAATCCGTATCGTTTGAGTTTATCTACGATTTCTTTTCGAAACTCTCCATCAAGCATTCTTGCGATGTCTTCCGGCAATAGTTCAATTCTTGCGATCGTACCATGAATCCGAACACGAAATTGACGAAATCCTTTTTCCCGAAGAAGTTCTTCTGCACGTTCTACCATAAGAAGCTTCTCTGATGTGATCGTCTCTCCATAAACAAACCGAGAAGCCAGGCAGGCGAAGGATGGTTTACTCCAGGTTGGAAGCTTCATCTGATGGGATAGTTCTCTGATTTCTGCTTTGGTAAGCCCGGCTGCCCGAAGCGGACTTTTTATGCCAAGCTCCGAGATTGCCTGCATTCCCGGTCGATAATCCCCCAGATCATCCATATTCGAACCTTCTGCAACATACGCCATCTGGTATTCTTCTGCTTTTTGTAAAAACTTTTCAAACAGACCTTTTTTACAAATATAACATCGATTTGGTGGGTTATCTTTAAAATGATGCAGTTCGGTGTCTCCTAAATCAAGAACAATCTGTTCTACACCAAGATTTTTACAAAATTGTTGTGCTTCTTGAGATTCTTTTTCCGGAAAAAGACAGGACTTTGCCGTTAACGCAATCACATTATCCCCTAATGCTTCTTTCGCCGCTGCTAAAAGAAATGTAGAATCTACTCCTCCGGAAAAAGCAACTGCTACTGATTCAAGTCCCTTTAAATAATCCAGTAATTTCTGATATTTTACTTCTAAATCGCCCATATCTTCTTTTTTTAGCTT
This sequence comes from uncultured Anaerobutyricum sp., assembly GCA_934317185.1. GTDB lineage: Bacteria > Bacillota > Clostridia > Lachnospirales > Lachnospiraceae > Anaerobutyricum. Next base: position 1,435 of record CAKREJ010000138.1, read on the forward strand.
CTTTCCATTTATCTTAATCTTCATCTTAATCTCTATCTGTTTTTTCTATCTTTTCTATAATTTCTATCTTTCCCTTATTTGTATTATATTACTCCTCTTGTGCAAGTCTTGTAAAGAAACAGGTACGGTTTCCTGTATGACAGGCAGCTCCGATCTGCTCTACTTTTGCTAAAATCGTATCTTTATCACAGTCAATATCCAAAGACTTCACATACTGGTAATGTCCGGAAGTATCGCCTTTTGTCCAAAGCTCCTGGCGGCTGCGGCTAAAGTAAGTCATCTTGCCTGTTTCCAATGTTTTTTCAAAAGATTCCTTCGTCATATAGGCAAGCATTAATACTTCGTTTGTCTTATAATCCTGCGTGATAACCGGAATCATTCCATCACTGTTTAATTTGAATTCATCAAAAGAAAGTGTGCTTTTCATTTATAACGCTCCTTTCGTAGAAAGTACATCCGTAATTCTAGAGTCATAAGAGCATGCCTCGTCCAAAGCCTTAGCAAACGCCTTAAATGCCGCCTCCATAATGTGATGGTTATTGCTTCCATGCATTAATTTTAAATGGAGATTCATTGCTGCACTATAAGAAACCGCATAGAAAAATTCCTGTACCATCTCTGTGTCAAAGCCACCGACTCTCTCTACGGTAAAAGGCAGATCGCACACACAATATGGTCTGCCGGATAAATCTACAGCACCAAGTACGAGTGTCTCATCCATTGGAAGAAGAAAGTTTCCGAAACGACGAATTCCCTTTTTATCTCCCACAGCCTCACGGATCGCCTGTCCAAGTACGATTCCGGTATCTTCAATCGTGTGATGGCAGTCTACTTCTAAATCTCCATCTACTTTACAGGTCAGATCAAAAAAACCATGTTTGGCAAAGCTATTTAACATATGATCAAAAAAGCCGATTCCTGTATCAATATCATACTTTCCACTGCCATCTAAATTTAACTCAACAACAATCTTTGTTTCACTGGTATTCCTCTCAACACGCACTTTTCTTTCTGTCATCTCTACTCCTCCTCTTCAAAACGAACAGCGATGGAGTTTGCGTGTGCGGTTAGTCCTTCTGCCTGTGCAAATGTCTCAATATCTTTGTGAATTGCTTTTAATGCATCTTTTGAATAGTAAATAATGCTTGATTTCTTTACAAAATCATCGACATTTAATGGGGAGAAGAATTTTGCTGTTCCGTTTGTTGGAAGAACGTGGTTTGGTCCTGCGAAATAATCACCAAGTGGCTCAGAACTGTACTCTCCGATAAAGATAGCTCCGGCATTTCTAACCTTTGTCATTACTTCAAACGGATTGGCTGTTACGATTTCAAGATGCTCAGAAGCAATCGCATTCACTACTTCTAACGCTTCATCTAATGTCTCTGCCTCTAAAATATAGCCAAAGTTTTCAAGAGATTTTTCGATAATCTCTGCTCTTGATAACTTCTTTAAATACCCTTCAATCTCTTCCTGTACCTTCTCGCCAAGTGTTTTACTTGTTGTTACTAAAATCGCACTGGCAAGTTCATCATGTTCTGCCTGTGAAAGTAAATCTGCTGCAACATAGTGCGGATTAGCTGTATTATCGGCAAGAACAAGAATCTCACTTGGTCCTGCAATAGAATCAATACTTACATGTCCATATACTGCTTTTTTTGCAAGAGCAACATAAATGTTTCCAGGACCTACAATCTTATCAACCTTTTCAATTGATTCTGTTCCATAAGCTAATGCACCGATTGCCTGTGCTCCACCAACTTTATAAATATGAGTAGCACCTGCTTCGTTTGCTGCTACTAATGTTGCCGGTGTTACTTCTCCGTCTTTATTTGGAGGAGTAACCATCACGATTTTCTCTACGCCTGCTACCTTTGCCGGTACAATGTTCATAAGTACAGAAGACGGATATGCTGCCTTTCCACCCGGTACATACACACCAACAGAAGCTAAAGCAGTCATCTTCTGACCAAGAATCGTACCGTCCGGTTTGGCATCAAACCAACTGTTTCTCTTCTGTTTTTCATGATACTCACGAATATTTACAAGAGATTTACGGATAACTTCTACTAAAGAAGCATCTACTTTTTCATACGCTGCCTTGATTTCTTCTTCTGTTACCTGAATGGTGTCCTTTGTCAGCTTACATTTATCAAACTTCTCTGTATAAGCAAAAAGAGCTTCGTCCCCTTTTTCCTTAATCTCATCTAAAATCCCCTGCACTGTTCCGGCATACTGGTCGTAGTTATTAGGACTTCTCTTTAATAAATCACTTAAAATATTTTTTGTATTTTCTTTATTTACCTTTAAAACTCTCATTTTCTTTTCCTCTGGAATTTTTTTAATTAATTTTTAATATCTAATGTCTCTTATGTCAATATATCTTATACTAAATAATATAATAATCTGTTTATTCTGCTGCATCAACTATATTTAATATAGCTATGATACTTATCTAAAGTCATTAGCCTACTGCTGTTTCAACTTACGAAGGTCATAAATCAGTTTACGGATTCTCTCCTGTTCCATCTTAAGACTTACCTGATTAACTACCATACGGGCAGAGAGATCACAAATTTCCTCTAATACCGTAAGCCCATTTGCCTTTAATGTAGAACCTGTCTCTACGATATCGACAATAACCTCAGAAAGTCCAACAATCGGAGCTAACTCTACCGAACCATTCAACTTGATAATCTCTACGGTCTGAAACTTTTTATTATAAAAATAATCTTTGGCAATGCTTGGATACTTAGAAGCCACACGAATAAGCTCTCCATG
>CAKREJ010000139.1 GCA_934317185.1 uncultured Anaerobutyricum sp.
ATACGCAGCGACTACTGGCACAGATGTTACCTGCTTCTTTTTTCTTTTTCGTCCGTGATTCAAACAAATTAGTATTTCTTAAAATCTTTGTTGTAATAGGGTATTGTATATATTTATCTTTCCATATCCCCACTCTCGGTTCGGATATTCATACGGTCCATCTTTTACTGCTCCCTGTATAAGATAGGTTCTCATATTTTGCCCGTTCATAAATGGGTCATAACCGGCAACGAAGGCCCATTCCTGCATCAATGCTCCTATTCCGGTACCAAAGGCTGCCGCTACACTACTTCCGCTTCGTACTCTTTCTTTTCCTCTTGTTTCTCCGGCTTTGTTTTTTCTCAAAATTCCTGGTATTTTTACGGATACTCCCGGAGCAGCAAGGTCTGGTACGATCCTTCCGTCTCTTGTATATCCTTTACTTGCTCTTACATATAATCCTCCGGTTGTGACATCATATGGCGTATAGGTTATGGCATACTGAGCATTTCCCGGTGAAGTGACTGTCTGCTCAGAGCTTGGATTAATAAATACGGTTTCTTCTTTTAGGAAATTATTAATCGGCATCCATATATCATACTGTTTTTCTCCATTTCCTGTCCCGTAAACAAAAAGCTTCCAGATACCGGGAACGATATTTTTAAAATTCATCCGGATTACCTGCGAACCTCCTATTGTTGCTCCCGGAAAAGAACGTATCTCCAATAATGTATTTTCAGGAAAAAAACGAATACTTCGAAATTCCCCCATTTTAAGCTGCATACGTTCAATATTTTCCCCACCGGGAGACAGAATGCCTACAGTATACACATTGGGTTCATCACCCCAAAGCTCCATAATAAAGCCATTTTCCCCTTCTGCTACATTAAAATCAACTGTCTGGTATTGTTCTTCTCTCCGTATTATTCCATGAAAATGATGACCGCTGATTCCCTCGTTTCCTCCTGCAATATGAAAAGAAACTTTAGGAAGCAGAGAAAGGTACGAAATATATCTTGCCAGACCATTTGCCCCATTATGTCCTCCAAGATTCGTTCCGATTCCAAGACAGATGGATATCGCTTTTCCCAATTTATTTGCCACACCGATCACATAGCGTACTGCCAGCATGACATCATCTTCCTGACAGGACCAGACGCCATCTGGAATAGAATAAAATTCACGCAAATATTTTTTACTTTCTTTTAATTTTACAACAACAAGCTCTGCATCTGGTGCAACACCCGAAAACCCTCTGTCGGCATCCTCTCGTCCGGCTGCAATAGCCGCAAGAAATGTTCCATGCCCATTCTCATCTCCGGGCAGTTTTTTATCTGCATTTTTTACGCCTTGATTTATTTCATTCCTCGTCCACTCTGTACCATAAAGAAGTCCTTTTGGCCTTGTTCCACTCTGATCGTTCTGATCCCACAGTGAAACAACTTTCGAACTCCCATCTTCATATAAAAAAAGAGGATCCTCTAAGCGGATTCCTGTATCAATAATCCCGATTAATGTCCCACTCCCTCTGTAACCAAGCTGTGGGGAACGTCTGACTTTCAAAACCCCTGTTTCCTCCAATTCTTCTGAAGCCATTAGTCCATAACATTTCGGAACTGTATTATATCGAAATCTTCTATCAGCTCCCATCAGAGGATTATTTGATTTTATATAAACAATCGACTGGTTATATCCGATAGGAAATACACAATATTTTGACAGCTCATTTTCAAAAAGATTTTCATCAAGTAAGTAATCGACAAGATACTCCTGATATTCTTCATTTGCCGGAACTCCGACACAATCCTCTTCCCGAAGCATTCCCTTTATTTCATTTTGATTCTCTACCATAAAATCCCCTTTATTTTTGTATCAGATATGAGATAACTTCCATCTCTACAGGTGATGATAAACAAATTACTATCTATGGTTGGATGTATTTCTTTATGTATATGCATTTTTAAGAAAAATGCTCTTTATTCAAGAATGCCAAAGACTATATCAGATGGGGTAATGGCTCCTTTTTTGCCATAGCATAGCAATGAATTTGTCTATTTTTCATAAGAAATGTTTAAATATCTACCCTCAAATTTCTTTTCCTTCTATTGAAAACTGGCTTTTCAAATGTTAACATATTATTAAATAAAAATCGTAATTTAGAGTATTCCTTCCTTTTTCTACATTTTGGCAATACTCTAAATAATTCTAACCAGTTACATTCATTAATTTTAGCGTTGAAAGTTTTGGAGGAATTTCCAGTGATTACAAAAACCATTAACATCAATTCTATGGATAAGATTAAAACTTTTGTAGACATAATTAATAAATTTAACGGACGTTTCGATTTAGTGTCTGGCTGCAGTATTGTCAACGCAAAGTCCATCATGGCCATTTTCAGTCTTGATATTTCCCGCCCGGTTTATCTCTACATTTATAATGAAGATTCTGCTGATTATGTAGCAAAAGCATTAAAAGATTTTGAAGTGAATGCATTACAGATACAGGAACAGCTTTTAGCATAATAACATTATCCATTGGACTTATTGATGAAAACATGAACATTAATTTCAATTCAACAAAGATGAATCGAACAAAAAAAGTACAGATACAATGTCTGTACTTTTTCTGGTTCGATTTATTTTTCTATTTTTTCTGGCTCCGGATACTCTTCTCCCTGTGTATCTACTGTTACGGAAGCCATTACCTGCTTTTCATATGGAGAATCCATGAATGTCTTTACCGATGCAATCTTATCCACAACATCCATTCCTTCAATTACTTTACCAAATGCTGCATATTCTCCGTCAAGATGCGGAGCTGCCTTATGCATGATAAAGAACTGGGAACCTGCAGAGTTCGGCATCATGGAACGAGCCATAGAAAGCACACCTGCTTCATGCTTTAACTGGTTTGTAAACCCGTTATTGGAGAATTCCCCTTTAATACTATATCCAGGATTACCTGTTCCATTTCCAAGAGGACATCCTCCCTGAATCATAAATCCCTTAATAACACGATGGAATATCAGTCCATCATAAAATCCCTTATTAATTAATGAAATAAAGTTATTAACTGTATTCGGAGCAATCTGTGGATATAATTCTGCCTTGATAACATCTCCGTTTGCCATTGTAATTGTAACAATTGGGTTTGCCATTATACTTCATCCTTTCTTATATTTTTCTATTTTATTTATTCTTAATTATGATAACATATTTTTTTCTATTTTCCAATCACATGAATTTCCCTTATTTCACTTCTGATAAAATATATGCTATAATTATTTTCGTTGATTTTCAAAGCTTTTATAAGAAAGGATATTTATTTCATGAATAGAAAACTACTATTTTTTGATATTGATGGAACATTACTTGCCGGAGGTATTCCCGGATACATTCCTGACAGTGCTATTGATGCTTTAAAGCAGGCACAGGCAAATGGACATTATATTTTCATCAACAGCGGACGTACTTACGGATTTATGCCCGAAGCAATTAAAGAATTCCCTTTTGATGGTTATGTATGTGGCTGTGGTACAGAAGTCATCTTTCATGGAAAAACTATTTACCATCATGAACTCGATGATGATGTAAAACATAATATGGAAGATATTTTAACAGAATGTAAAATTCAGGCAGTATATGAAGGACGAAAGTCCTGTTATTTCCAAAGAGAAGAAACCACAAAAATTTTTGCACCGATTATCACCATTCGCAATTCTTATGCACAGACAAATCTTGACCATCCCATCCGATTTTTCGATGACCCGGTTTTAGATTTTGATAAATTTGTTATCTTAACAGATAACAACAGTAACGTGGATTTATTTCATGCAAAGATAAAAGAGAATTTTGACTTTATAATAAGAGAAGAAATGTATCCTTATGGATTCCAGGAGATTGTTCCCAAAGGATGTTCTAAAGCGGGAGGCATTGATTTTATTGTAGAATATCTCGGTGAATCTTTAGATGACTGCTATGTTTTTGGTGACAGTACGAATGACCTCTCTATGCTCACTCATGTAAAAAATAGTATTGCTATGGGAAACTCCTATCCGGAGGTCCTCGGAAACACCTCCTATGTCACCACTCCAATTGACCGGGATGGAATTAAAAATGCATTGAAACATTTCAAACTAATTTAATTCTTTAATAACGAACGAACCGTGGAAATAAAAGAATCCTTATTTATTAAAGAAAACGGACGAAAAATAAAAAAGTATATAGTAGCATC
>CAKREJ010000140.1 GCA_934317185.1 uncultured Anaerobutyricum sp.
GGTGTATTTGATACAGCTTTCCATCAGACTATGCCACCAGAAGCTTACATCTATGGTCTTCCATATGAGTACTATGAAAAATACGCTGTTCGTCGTTATGGTTTCCACGGAACATCTCACAAATTTGTTTCTTTAAGAGCAGCAGAAATTCTTGGTAAAAAACCGGAAGATTTAAAAATCGTTGTATGTCACCTCGGTAATGGTTCCTCTATTTCCGCAGTTGACGGTGGAAAATGTGTAGATACATCTATGGGTCTTACTCCATTAGAGGGACTTGTAATGGGTACACGTTCCGGTGATATCGATCCTACTTGTATTGAATTCATCGCTCATAAAGAAAACCTTTCTCTCGAGCAGGTTATGGATATCGTAAATAAGAAATCTGGTGTTCTTGGTATTTCCGGTGTTTCTTCTGACTTCCGCGATCTTGATGAAGCTGCAAAAGCAGGTAACAAACGTGCTGATTTAGCTTTAAGAGTATTCGCTCACTCTGTAGTTAAATATATCGGAAGTTTCATTGCTGTTATGAACGGTGTTGATGCTATCGTATTTACAGCCGGTATCGGTGAGAATGACGATATCATCCGTTCAAGAATCATCGAGCATTTCGATTTCCTTGACACAACATTAGACCAGAAAGCGAACAAGATGCATGGAGAAGAACGTATTATCTCTACTCCAGATTCTAAAGTAAAGGTTATCTGTATCCCAACAAACGAAGAGCTTGCAATCTGCCGTGACACAGTTGAGATCGTTACTAAAAAGATGGTAGAAGATACAGTGAAAGATGTTTTAAGCAACAACTAATCTTTTCTCTGTTTTTTATCATATCTTCATTACTTAATATAAAGAATCCCCCGGAAAGTTCCTCATCCGGGGGATTCAACATTTCTATATGTTTTTCATTTTTCGTCAGCTCTGTCATCTGACAAGTTGGCATTATTCAATTCTTTCAAATACCATTGTCGCCTGAATGCGGTCACCGCCTCCAAGTCCCTTACTTCCACCGGCTGTAGTACTAATCGTATGTAAACGATAGCCTTTATCTGCCTGTTTGTTAATTACATCTTCCAATTCACTTAAATTTTTAGATGATGTCCCAATTAACTTCTCCTTTAATGTAACCTGTAACACAACATATTTTTGCATAGGCTCCCCCTTTTCTTTTGCCTTCCAATAAAGTTTCATTTTTATTATACTATATGTGCAAGCTTATGTACACATTTTTATATAATTAAATATTATACCCGACACGATATGACTCCTTCTCTGCAGAAAATAACGGACGCAATTCATCTCCCACCTTAAATGTTTGCGTCTTCTTGCTGGAAGAGGATAAAAAACAGGGATTTTATCTATTTTTAAACCAGATAAAATCCCTGTTTGCTTTATTTATATTTATTTTCTATGAAGAATTCTTATGGAATTCAGAAGACAGAGTACGGACACACCGGTATCTGCAAATACTGCAATCCACATATTTGCGAATCCAAACAATCCCATGATCATAACAATAATCTTAATCGCAAGTGCGAATACAACGTTCTGCCATGAAATACTATTGGTCATTTTAGCAATGCTAACTGCTTCCGGAATCGCTTTCATCTCAGAGTTCATGAACACAACATCGGCTGCTTCAATTGCTGCATCAGCACCGCTTCCCATTGCTGCTCCGACATCGGCACCGGCGAGTACTGGTGCATCGTTGATACCATCTCCGACAAACATAACTGCCCCATGATTTTCTCTGATTTTCTTTAATTCAGATAACTTATCCTGTGGAAGTAATTTGGCATGTACCTCATCAATTCCTGTTTCTTTTGCAACAGCATCTGCACTTTCTGCCGCATCACCTGTAAGCATTGCAGTAATGATTCCCTGTTTCTTTACAGCAGCGATTGCCTCTTTGGCATCCTCTTTTACTGTATCAGAAATAATAATATTACCAACAAATTTACCATTTAATGCAACGAATACTTCTGTACCAAAATCTTCTTTCTTATAGGTACTAAGATCAACATTTTGTTCATCCATAAGCTTTCTGTTACCACAAAGAACAATACCTTTACTAAGTTCTGCACAAATACCATGTCCTGCGATTTCTTCCACTTTAGAAGGCCGCTCAATTGATAATCCCTTTTCCTTTGCTGCATCTACAATACTATTTCCAATCGGATGTGTAGAAGACAATTCACAACTTGCACTAATTGCTAATAGATCATTTGCCGTCATCGCATTTCCTGCCGGATTTGCTTTCTGAACTATAAAGTTACCTTTTGTGATTGTTCCGGTTTTATCCATTACGATCGCTTTGACGTTTTTAAGTCCTTCAATCGCAATTCCTCCTTTAAAGAGGATACCCTTTTTAGAGCCTGCTCCAATTCCTGAAAAGAATGCCAGAGGAACACTTAACACCAATGCACATGGACAACTGATAACGAGGAATGTCAATGCGGTATAAATGGATGCGGTTCCGCTTGTTCCATGAATTGTATTTACGGTTCCGGTATATGCACTATCCACAAAAAGATGCCAGTTCAGAGAATCCGGTAAAATAAATGGAAGAACAATCGCTACAAATAATGCAAAAAATACGACAAACGGTGTATATACTCTTGCAAAACGAGTAATAAACTTGTCGATATTCGGCTTACTTGCTGCCGCATTTTCCACAGAATCAAGAATTCTTGTTACCATAGATTCCTCAAGAATCTTCTCGACACGAATTTTTAACTGCCCCGATGTATTAACACATCCAGATACGATATTATCTCCTGTTTTTGCCATAACCGGTACCGGCTCGCCAGTTACAGGTGAAGTATCAATACGGCTCTCTCCGTCAATGATAACACCATCTAATGGAATACGATCACCAGGACGTACTAAAAGGATATCTCCTACATTAGCTTCTTCTGCATCAATGACACGAATATCTTCTCCGACAATAAGATTAACAACTTCCGGTCTTAAATCAACGGCTTCCATAATCTGTGTACGGCTCTGTTCGGTTGCTTTTTCTTCAAAATACTCACCGATACGATAGAAAAGCATTACACCTACTGCTTCCGGAAATTCCTGAATACAGAATGCACCGATTGTTGCGATACACATGAGGAAGTTTTCATCAAACACCTGCCCCTTCATGATGTTCTTTCCGGCTGTAACTAATACTTTACCACCAAGAACTAAATACGCAACCAGAAATAGTACAAACATTGGAACTGTCGGCACATTAGCGATATGCTCAAGTACCTCACCAATAATAAAAATTACCGCTCCGATACCGATACTTACTAACGGATTATTAAATGAGAATTTCTTCTCTTCTTTTCCTGCTGATTTTGCTACTTTATTATCTTTTGGCACAATTGTAATTCCATCTTCCATAGAATCAATTGTTTCTTTAATCAACGGAATCATCCGGTCCGGATTCTTTGCGGAAAGCTTCATCTGCTTTGTCGCATAGGTAATCGTCAGATCATCTACACCATCTAACGTTTTTAACTTTGCCTCAATCTTCGCTGCACAATTCGCACAATCAAGTCCTTCCAAAATATAAATCTTCGTATCAGAGATACCTGTTGGTCTCTTTCTCTGTCTCGGAACAATTGTCACGCCATCTTCAATAGAATCTACAACAGCCTGCATTTTAGGCAATAACTCTGCCTGATTATTCGCTGAAACGCGAAGCTGCTTTGTTGCAAATGCTACGGAGGCAAATCCCACTTCCGGCATCTGGCGAATCTTTGCTTCAATTTTCGCTGCACAGTTCGCACAATCAATTCCTTCTAAAATATATACCTTTTTCTCTAAATCTTCATCCGGCATATGACAAGTACACTTTGCAAGACTTTCTCCACATACATCACAGTATTCTACATAAGAATTACACTGACCGCAATCACAGTGCTCTGGATGTCCCGCTATATGATGATATTCCACTTCAAAATGCGTATGTGATCGTGTTGCCTGTGGTTTAACTGGTCCATGATGATGATGGTCATGGCCGCATCCACAGCCGTCCTCATGTCCATGCTCGTGGTCATGGTGGTCATGGTCATGATGATCATGATGATGATCATGGCCACATCCACAGCCCTCTTCATGTCCATGCTCGTGAGCGTGGTGGTCATGGTCGTGATGGTCATGATGATGATCATG
>CAKREJ010000141.1 GCA_934317185.1 uncultured Anaerobutyricum sp.
ATCTTCCTGCAAAACAGTCTCCTCTGCCTTGCTTTCTTGCTCTGTTTCTGGCTCCGATTTTACGGTATCTTCCACTTTATGCCACCGCAATGGTTCTAAAACCTCTGCCGGAATCTCTTCGCCAATCCACACACTTCCATAATAAAAACTGTCCTGATAAAAGAGCAGCACACCTGACTGTTCTTTTATACGAAAACCGTTCGGAAGACGATTGGCAGGATACAGCAAAGAAAGCTCTTCTTTATGCTCCTGTGCAATAACGGTATCTATCTGCCAGACCTGCCAGCCTTCTCCCTGTTTTTCATAAAAAGCTAATTTTAATTCTACTCCCTGTAATAAACGCTCATCGTCTATCTGAATAGTCAGTTTAAGAGTGCCTGATTTTTGCTCTGCCTTAATAAATCCAAAGCATTCTTTTTTCTCTGATTTTTCATAACGATACAGATAAGAAAGTATCCGTTGATAATCTGCCATGATGATACTCCTTTTTCACTAATGTATTCTGGCAAATTACTTTTATGACATCAGAGTGTTTATCTTCGAAGAATATCTGATAACCTTGCAAATTCCTCTAAAGAAAGTTTTTCTCCACGAATAGTCGGTGTAAGTCCCATCTCCTCAAGTGCCGCTACTGTTTTTTCTTTTGGTATGTGTAATTCTCCGGAATTATACAGTCCATTTTGTAATGTTTTTCTTCTCTGATTAAAAGAAGCCCGTATAATCTTAAACATAAAGGAGGCATCTTCTACTTTCACAGGTTTTTCCTGATAACGAGTCAGACGGATAACGGCTGAACCAACGGCTGGTCTTGGAATGAAGCAATTTGGCGGCACATTTGCTACGATATATGGCTCGGCATAATATTGTACCGCAAGAGAAAGAGCACCATAGTCCTTCGTTCCCGGTCCAACCTGCATACGGTCTGCCACTTCCTTTTGTACCATAACAGTAATAGATTCTAACGGTACTTCACTCTCAAATAACCCCATGATAATCGGAGTTGTAATATAATATGGGAGATTGGCAACGACTTTGATCGGCTTCCCGGCATTCTTTTCTTCTGCAATCTTACAGATATCGACCTTTAAAATATCCTCATTTAATACCGTTACATTATCATATTCTTTTAACGTATCCTCTAATATCGGAATCAGCTTCGTATCAATTTCTACAGCAACAACCTCTCTTGCCGCCTCTGCCAGATACTGTGTCATCGTTCCGATTCCCGGACCGATTTCCAACACAAAATCATCCGGACCAATCTGTGCCGCTCCGATAATCTTATCAAGCACATGTGTATCGATCAAAAAATTCTGTCCATATTTTTTCTGAAAATTAAAACCATACCGCTGTAAAACGGCAATCGTTTCCTGCGGATTTCCTAAATTCGCCATAAAACCTCCTTTTACTGTCATAAAATTCAACTACTCCACCATTAAACCGTATAATCTCCGGGCATTTTCATAAGTTGCGTTTTCTACTTCTTCTGCCGTAATTCCCTTTAGTCTTGAGATTTCTTCTATAACCAGGGGCAGATATGCTGAAGTGTTTCTCTTTCCTCGGTGCGGCGTTGGTGCAAGATAAGGGCAATCTGTTTCCACCACAATACTTTCCAGCGGAATCGCCTTTACAACTTCCTTTAAGACACGAGAATTCTTAAAAGTAACTACACCACCCACTCCAATATAATAACCCATTTTGACATATTCTTTTGCCAGCTCGGCAGAGCCGGAAAAACAGTGGATCACACCACCTGTCGTTCCTGCATGTTCTCTTTTCATAATATCAAATGTATCCTGTGCGGCTTCTCTGCTGTGTATGATTACCGGCAGGTTTTCTTCTGCCGCAAGATGAAGCTGCTTTATGAACCATTCCTGCTGTACTTCCTTTGATTCTACATTCCAGTGATAATCAAGTCCGATTTCTCCGACTGCAACGACTTTGTCTCTATGACAATATTCCCGAAGCTGCCTTAACCGTTCTTCGTTTAATTCACCAACATGATCCGGATGAATTCCAACTGCACCGTACATAAACGGAACCTTCTGAATCAATTCCAGTGTATCCATCAAATCCTTCCAGCTCGCACTTACATTTACTACCTGCGTCACACCCGCAGCTTTTAAAGCTGCAAGAACCTCTTCCCGATCCTGTGCATACTGCTTATCATTATAATGAGAATGTGTATCAAAAATCATAATGTACCTCTTTTCCCAACACAAAAAAGAAAAAATACCATATCCCAGATGCGGCTTCGGAGCGTATTTAAGATGCAAACGAGCATCTTAAATACAGCGACTACGGAGCAGATGGGATATGGTATTTTTCCTTTTTCGTCTCTACGAAATCTACATATTAACAGATTTCTGCTCCTGCAGGCATCTTCTTTTCCGGAACCATGAGAGATAATTCTCCGTTCTCATCTTCTGCACATAAGAGCATACCTTCAGAAAGAACACCGGCTAACTTAGCAGGCTTTAAGTTCACAAGAACCATAACCTTCTTACCAACCATTTCTTCTGCACTGTAATGTTTCTTAATACCGGAAACGATCTGCTTTACCTGACTTCCGATCTTAACCTGAGAACAGAGAAGCTTTTTAGACTTCTTTACTTCTTCACAGGCAATGATCTCGCCAACCTGGAACTGCATTTTTTCAAAATCATCAAATGTAATTTCTTCTTTGGCCTCGATATCAATCACAGGTTCATCCTCTTTTTTCTCGTCTTGTGCTTCTGCCTCCTGTTTTGAAGCGTTCAGCTCCTCAACTTTTGCCTGTACTTCTTTTGCATCAAGTCTTGCAAAAAGGATTTCCGGTTTATCTGTCACCTTATTGCCAGACTCATAAAGACCAAACATTTCAAGTTCATCCATGCTTCTTTCAGAGGAATTGAGCTGTGCAAAGATTCTCTCTGCTGTTTCCGGCATGAACGGAGTAAGTAAGGATGCACCGATCGTAATGCTCTCTACTAAATTATAAAGAACGGTAGAAAGTCTGTCCTTCTTTTCAGGGTCTTTTGCCAAAGCCCAAGGCATAGTCTCATCAATATACTTATTGCAACGTTTAAATAAGTTAAAGATTTCTGTCATTGCATCTGCAACTCGAAGTTTAGACATACATTTTACTACTTTCCGCTTTGCATCTAATGCTACATCCATAAGATTTTTATCAAATCCATCTGTCACACCACTGTTTGCAACAACGCCGCCAAAATATTTATTAGACATGGAAATAGTACGGTTCACAAGATTTCCGAGAGTATTCGCAAGATCGGAATTCATACGTTCTACCAAAAGATCCCATGTAATGACACCATCATTTTCAAAAGGCATCTCGTGAAGTACGAAATAACGAACAGCATCCACACCAAATAAATCTACGAGATCATCTGCATAAATAACATTGCCTTTTGATTTACTCATCTTACCGTCACCCTGCAATAACCACGGATGACCAAATACCTGCTTTGGAAGTGGAAGATCTAATGCCATTAAGAAGATTGGCCAGTAAATTGTATGGAAACGGATAATATCTTTACCGATTAAATGTAAATCCGCAGGCCAGTATTTCTTAAATAACTCTCCGCTCTCACCGTCACAGTCATATCCAAGTCCTGTGATATAGTTTGTTAATGCATCAAGCCATACATAAGTAACGTGCTTTGGATCAAAATCTACAGGAATACCCCATGAGAAAGAAGTACGGGATACGCATAAATCCTGAAGTCCCGGTAAAAGGAAGTTATTCATCATCTCATTCTTACGGGATTCCGGCTGAATAAAATCAGGATGCTCATTAATATACTTGATCAGACGGTCTGCATACTTGCTCATACGGAAGAAATATGCCTCTTCCTTTGCAGGCTGACATGGTCGTCCACAATCCGGGCATTTGCCATCTACTAACTGAGATTCTGTAAAGAATGACTCACATGGTGTACAGTACATTCCTTCATAATGTCCCTTATAAATATCGCCCTTATCGTACAGTTTTCTGAAAATCTTCTGAACCTGCTTCTCGTGATCTTCATCTGTTGTACGGATAAACTTATCATAAGATGTATTCATTAAATCCCAGATTCTCTTAATCTCTTTTGC
>CAKREJ010000142.1 GCA_934317185.1 uncultured Anaerobutyricum sp.
TGGATTTACGCTTACTTGCTACTCGTTTGTTATAATTATATTTCCTGTTTTTTAAAAAGTCAAACAAAATTTTTCTTTGAAGTATTTTAAATTAATCTAAAGTAATGGCATTCTCCTCACATACATATCGGATAAACTCTGAAGTAATGGCTGGATCAAACTGCGTTCCCGCACATCTTTTCAGTTCCTCAAGAGCCTTTGTAACAGGCATAGCCTTTCTGTAGGGACGGTCATTGACCATCGCATCGAATGAATCCACAACTGCAATCACCCTTGACAAAATTGGGATGCTTTCTTTGCTCAGTCCATCTGGATAGCCTTTTCCATCCCATCTTTCATGATGGTATCGTATCTCTCTTGCAACCTGTTTAAGCTCAGAATTGCTGTTTGCAATTTTATATCCTGCCTCTACATGAGATTCCATAATTTCCCATTCCTCTTCTGTCAGTTTCCCAGGTTTGTGTAAAATTTCTCTTGGAATACTGATTTTTCCGATATCATGAAGCAGGCAAAGTAAAGACAATCTGCTCTGCTGCATATCTGAGAGTCCTATCCTCTTTCCAAGCTCCGCTCCCATCCTTTGTGTACGCTTCACATGATGTTCTGTATCCAGATCACATTCCTCAAGTGCTTTTATCAAGGAAGCAATCATATCCGAGTGAATAGAATCTTTATCAATCAGTTTTTTCGTTCTCATTGCCACAACAGCAGATCGTATCACATCTTCAATATTTTTATCCTTGTCTGTGACGATACCAATACCATACTGCATACTTCCGCTAAATGTCTCACTGACCTTTGAGAGATAGCCTTCCATTTCTTTTTCACTGCTATAACTGCATAAGGCAATCAGCACTGCATCTGTCCCACGTACAAAATAAGTGCCTGAAGGAAATATCTGCCTCATACTTTCAGACAGCTCTCGAATCTTTCGATTGCCTTCCGCACTTCCCACTGTACTATTCACAATAGATAAACTGTTAATATCACATACCGAAATACCTACAGGAAATGCAAAATGTTCTTCTGGTTCATGCGTAAGTGACAAAAAATTCTCCCATTTTTGAAATCCTGTCAAAGGATCGGTCTCTACCGTAATATCTGAGAAAACAAATAATTGTCCAAGTGTACAATCCTTATCATTTTTCAGTATTTTCACATCACATCTTAACGTATTTTTCTCTTTATCTGTATCAATAAGACATTGAATGGATAAACTGTCATTCTCTTTACTAATGCCAACCGGCAACTCATAGGTTTTCATAAAATTCTCTAAATTTTCACACTTTTCTAACTTCTCTATACCTAATAATGTTCCTGCTTTTTTATTATGTAAAATGAGTTTATCTTCATAATCAAACAGAACAATACCCTGACCTATATTGTCAAAAATACTTGTTTTCAATTTATTTAACATTCCATGTGTGGAATAATCAAAACAACACCAGTACAGCAAAAATGAGATAAGGCTATAACAGCAGATAGAACAATCTAAAATTGCAAATACACTATTGCCCGGTACATATAAAAAAATAGCATTTATTCCGACAACAATAAGTAATCCAGCAATAACTGAGGTATATTGGAAACAATATTCTTTTGGTACAGAACAAGCTTTTTTTATCAAAAGGAAAAAAACAATCGCAAGTAAACCATAGGAAAAGCCAAGATGCATCTGATAAAAAAATTTCATCTCATAACTATATTGGGCAATTTCCGTATCCCTTTTTATGTAATCGATACAAATATGAAAAAAAGGATTAATTGCAAAAAGTACCATCTCAAATAATCCGTACACACCACATACTTTTACAATGATTTTTTCATATGTGGAAATCCCATTCTTTGTAAAATATATAGTAAAAAGCAACAAGCAAATCAGCACTCCATCAATGCTGATAAAATAGATACTCGATGCAATCGATACATACATATATGTGTCACTTAAAATACTAAATAAATAACTGATATCTATAACCGTTGCCCAAATACAGACCAATCCCAGTAACCTTCCGATAATATTATTTTTATTTATAGATTTTATGCCTAAAACGACATCCATAATTGCAATCATAATCATCACAATTATATAGATATTAATAATATATTCTCTCATTGTTAATTCCATCCTAATTATTTATTCAAGAATCGCCGTAAAAATCCACCAACATCCTTGTAATACATAACAAAATCACAAAACCATTAGGAGTGTTCCTGCTCCAATTAAAATACACCCGATCAATGATTTTGTCGTAAATGTTTCATGTAAAAATACAAATGCCAATATTAATGTGATGACTACACTTAATTTATCAATTGGGACAACCTTTGAAGCATCCCCAATCTGTAATGCCTTATAATAACATAACCAGGAAGCACCAGTTGCCAGTCCCGATAAAATCAAAAACAACCAGCTTTTTTTACTGATTCCTGAAAGACCACTTTGTGCATTCGTCAGGAAAACCATTCCCCATGCCATAATTACAACAACAACTGTTCTGATTGCCGTCGCCAGATTAGAATTAATTCCAGCAATTCCTACTTTTGCCAAAATAGATGTCAAAGCAGCAAAGACTGCCGATAATAACGCAAACAGAAACCACATATCTTGCCCTCCTATCCTATCTGTTTTGTATATTTTCTAATAATACCTCATTTTCTATATTATTTCAAACCATATCTATTTCGTAAATAACAATATCTTTTTTCATTTCTTTTATGCTATAATATTTCAAAAATACATATATAAGAAAGTGAGACGAAGATGAATAAGTTTTACAAAGCAATCGAAGAAAAAATAAAAGAATCCGGATACCCAAAAGAAATTTCCGGAAGAGATGTATATAACGATATCTGTGATCAGATTGAAGACAAAGAAAACGGAACTTATCTACTATTATCAAAATTTGAGGAAGATGTCATTTTTGAATATCACATTACTATTCAGGATGACGGATTTAATCTTGGACTCTTAACGATCCGAACCCCAAAAGGAGTCTATCAGACAGATTTTGATGCTTAAAACCGTTTTTACAGATATTGATCCCTCTGTATTTCTTATAACCACAACAAGTATAACTATAATTATACCTATGGCAACAGCCGGTATCAACAGCTTTATATATTCTTTCTTTTTCATAATTTAATCCTCATTTAATAAATATAGGAAAAACACCATTACCTTTAATCATTGAACAGGCAACAGCTATTATTACATATCCTATAATCCTAGCAAATATTTATATTATAGAAAAGAGTCAATTATTCTATAAATATCCAGTTTTTATGCATAGTTCTCATTTTGTCTAATTTTTAAAAATAGCATAACCCTTATTGTATAAAATAAAAAAATAAAAATTTTTATAGCGATTTTTTGAATTTCCTACTATAATGGAATCTGAATATTACTAAAAAGCTAAGAAACGGTATTATTTATACTACATTAATACCGTATCAGAAATGGAGGCAACATGGAAATCGTTTGTTTAGACTTAGAAGGTGTATTAGTACCAGAAATCTGGATTGCATTTGCAGAAGAAACCGGAATCCCTGAATTAAAAAAAACAACAAGAGACGAACCGGATTACGATAAATTAATGAAGTATCGTCTTAATATTTTAAAAGAGCATGGTCTTGGATTAAAAGAAATTCAGGAAACTATAGCAAAAATTGACCCACTTCCGGGAGCAAAAGAATTCTTAAATAAATTAAAAGAGCTGACACAGGTTATTATTATCAGTGATACTTTCTCCCAATTTGCAGGTCCGCTCATGAAAAAGCTCGGTTATCCTACCATCTTTTGCAACTCCCTTGTTGTAGCAGATAACGGAGAAATCATTGATTTTAAAATGCGTTGTGAAAAATCCAAGTATACCACTGTTAAGGCTCTTCAGTCCATTGGTTACGATACGATTGCCAGCGGAGACAGTCACAATGATCTCGGCATGATTCAGGCAAGCAAGGCAGGATTCTTATTTAAGAGTACCGATGCCATTAAAGCAGAATATCCTGAAATTCCTGCTTATGAAACATATGATGAACTTTATGATGCAATCAAAAAAGTAATTACTATTTAAT
>CAKREJ010000143.1 GCA_934317185.1 uncultured Anaerobutyricum sp.
TAAAGAATTAAATTAGTGTTTTTCATTCATTGCTTTATGTTCTTTAGCCAGTTCCTCATGGAGCGTCACAGAATCCCAATTCACATTATGTTCTGTAACCATCGCCTTAAGATTAATTCTTGGGATCTTCTGCTTGTGCATAGCATTTAAAAATTGGTTAAGCTTTGTCCCGGTAAAACCCGCAAACACCAGCATTGGGTCATCAAAAGAAGCCTTTTCCTCTGCATTTTCAGAGCGAAGATAAGATTCCATCTCTTCTTTTTTGCCAAAAGCCAGCATTCCGATAGGAACATCATACTGTTCCTTCTCTATAACCCGAATATGGATACCACCTTGTATACACAAAAATTTAATCTTATTTCGAATAGTAGCAGAATCTAAATTATAAAGTAAAATTGTCTCTTTCATAAATAAAATCCTTTCGTTTGCCATAGGCGAAACCCCACCTGTGATACTTGAACACAAGCACAAAATGATAGTATAGTAAGAATACTAAATGTGCGTTATTATCTCAATTTTTTATCTCAGTCGAGAAGACTCCCACTTCTTCAGGTGGTGAGTAATAGCAAATTTGTCTCAGTGGGAGTCCAATCTCCGACTGAGATAAACGCTCCGCGAGGATGCGCAGTGATTCTGATAGGAATATGTCAGCTTCGCTGACCAGAATCACGCACCAAGTCTCACGGACGTTCGACTTGAATATTCGACTAAAGCTACTATACTATAATTAGGATGCTCTATCAAGTAGGTAGCAGACGCAATTCATTTTCCATCTTAGAGGTCGGAGTCCTCTCCCCCTCTTCCTTCTCATACTATTTAGTTCTCATCTTCAATTTAGTAACAGACGAGAACTGCGGAAATAAAAGAATCCTTATTTGAAGAATTAATGAAAAAACAGAAAAATAAAAAAGTATATAGTAGCAGATGTGACCTCGGAGCGAGTAAAGAATGGGAGATGTTAAGCGAACATTCTTCACACAGCGACTACTGGCACAGATGCTACTATATACTTTTTTGTTTTTCGTCCATTTTCTTTAATAAATAAGGATTCTTTTATTTTCGGGTTCGTCCGTTACTTAGTGGATTAAATAGTAAAAAAAACTCTGGTATTTTCCCAGAAATGAGATACAATAGTGTAGGGAAAACATCTGGTGTACCAACTTGCCAGCACACTAGAACGATCGCAGATATGCAAGGAGGAATATTATGGAAGAAAAGAATTATAAGATTTATGATAGTTTATATAATGTAATAGGTGTAGCACCTTACGAGGAAGTGCATACAAAGGGACTTTTACATCAGGTAGTACATTTTTGGCTGGCAGAGAAGAAAGATGGACAGCTCTGGCTTTATTTACAGAAGAGAGCAGATGATGATGTCATTTATAAAGGAGCATATGATATTCTTACATCCGGTCATATTGACCCGGAAGAAACACATGAAGAAGCGATGGTTCATCAGATTAAAGAACAGTTAGGTCTTTCGCTGGTAAAAGAACAGCTTACTTATATCGGACATATCCAGCAGCAGATTAAAAAAGGCAGCTATTTTGACAATGCATTTGTACAGAGTTACCTGTATGTTACAGACCATGCAGAAAAAGATTTCGCCGGAGCAGGTAATGTTGTAAAAGTGAAATTTGAGGAACTTGCCTCTTTTGTTGAAGGTTTAGATAAAAAAGTGATGGTATACACTATTGAAGGACAGCCAATCAAAGAGACAACACATGAGCAGTGGTGGCCAAGAGATGAGGAATTTGAAAAAGTAATGGTTCCTTATATTGAGAAACATTTTTAATAAATTTTGACTAAAAATTGATGTGGTGTAAGTTCCATCTGAATTATAGCTCAGGTGGAGCACTTTACCTTAATGTGGCAGCTTAATTAGAATTTACAGAATTATGAAGATTCTATGAAAAGGCTATCTAATTCCTTTGTGTTATGTTATGATGTGTATGTATTAAAAAAAGAACATTGTCGGGGGAGTACATTGCACAGCAAGAAGGAGAGAGTTATTATGAATATATCATTTTATCTGATTCCCAAGAATGAAATAACATACATACATCAGGAGGATACCGTAGCACAGGCATTGCGTACGATTCATAAACATGGATATCAGGCAGTTCCGATCATTGACGAGCAGGGGCATTATGTCGGAACGATTTCAGAGGGAGATTTCCTTTGGAATCTTATCGAAGAATATCATATGGATATGGAAGTGATGCGGAAGTCTCATGTGAAGGCGATGCGTCTTCGCTGGGATTATAAACCGGTTAGTATTGATGCGGATATTGCACAGTTAGATAAGCAGATTCTTAATCAGAATTTTGTGCCGGTTGTAGATGGACGTAACGTATTTATCGGAATTATCACGAGAAAAGAGATTATAAAGGAGCTGTTGAAGCAGAAGAATAAAAATGTGATTGGGAAGAGTCCTTTAGCAGAACAGAGTGTGGGCAACACGCAGCAGGCAGGGCAGACTTTTCATTAATACACGGAATTACACATATAAAGTGATTTTGTAGTGTTAAATGATGCTCATTTCACATCATATAATTATAATAAGGAGATTTTACATGGCAGATTTACCACAGTCTTTTCTTGATTCTATGAAGGAGATTCTGGGAGAGGATTATGAAGCGTTTCTTGCCGGATTTGACGGACAGAGACAGTATGGTCTGCGGGTGAATACTTTAAAGATGAACTTGGAGGAATTCGAAAGAATTGCTCCTTTTCATTTGAAAAAGGTTCCGTGGATTTCAAATGGATATTTTTATGAAGCAGAGGATGTTCCGGCAAAGCATCCATTTTATAGTGCCGGTCTGTATTATTTACAGGAACCGAGTGCGATGACACCGGCCTCCAGACTGAAGGTGCAGCCAGGGGAGAGAGTGCTTGATCTATGTGCAGCACCGGGAGGAAAGGCAACAGAGCTTGGGGCAGCCTTGCAGGGAGAAGGCCTTTTGGTAGCGAACGATATTAATACAGCAAGAGCGAAGGCATTACTTCGTAACCTTGAACTGTTTGGTATTTCTAATAGCTTTGTGACAAATGAGCCTCCGCACATACTTGCAGAGCGTTTTCCGGAATTTTTTCACAAGATTATGGTAGATGCCCCTTGTTCCGGTGAAGGGATGTTCCGGAAGAATCCGGCAGTTGTGGATTCCTGGCAGGAAAAAGGACCGGAATATTTTTCAAAATTACAGAGGGAAATCATTGTACAGGCAGCAGATATGCTACTTCCGGGCGGCGTAATGTTTTATTCTACCTGCACATTTTCACCGTTAGAGAATGAAAAGACGATCACACATCTTTTAAAAGAACGGCCGGATATGGAAGTCATTCCAATGGAAGATTATGAAGGCTTCGCAGAAGGATTGACCTCCTACAAAGGAGAAGTTTTTGATGAAAGCTGTAAGCTGTGCCGTAGAATCTGGCCACACAAAATGTCCGGCGAAGGGCATTTTATGGCACTTCTTCATAAAAAAAATATCGAAATAAGTCAGCGATTTGATAAAGAGGTTTCCAAGAAATCAAAAAAAGCGAAAAAGAAACAGCAGATAGAAAAACAAAGCTCTGTCTGGTGGGAAAAGTGCAAAGGCTTAAATAAAGAGCAAAAAGCAGCGGCAGAAGACTTTTTCTCTCATGTAAATATTTCATATGATGAGAAGCGAATCGATGTGCGAGGCGATAATCTTTACTATCTTCCAGAACCACAGTACGATGGACGAGGATTACATTTCCTTAGAAATGGACTCTTCATGGGCGAATTCAAAAAGAAAAGATTTGAACCATCCCAGCCATTTGCCCTTGCACTCCACGCACAGGACTTTGATCAGGTACTTGACTTCCCGGCAGACGATGAACGTCTGTCACGCTATCTTCGAGGAGAAACCCTTGACGTAAGCGACCTGATTGCCGGAGAAAAGAAACGAAAAGGCTGGCAGCTAGTCATGGCAGCAGGACATCCATTAGGATTTGGAAAACTCGTAAACAACAACTTAAAAAACAAATATCCGGCAGGATGGAGAAAAAATAATTAACTATTTAATCTATTAAGAACGGACGAA
>CAKREJ010000144.1 GCA_934317185.1 uncultured Anaerobutyricum sp.
TAAAATCCTATTGACAGGATAGGAATTTAAAGATATAATCCCTATAAAACAGATAGGATTTAGAAAGAAGAGGTTGAATTTATGTATATTTATGCAGATAATGCAGGAACTACAAAGATGAGTCCTGTTGCGATAGATGCGATGACAAAGTGCATGAATGAGGTTTTTGGAAACCCATCCAGCCTGCATTCTACAGGACAGCGTGCTGCTGAGGTGCTTCAGAAAGCAAGAGAAGACGTAGCAGAAGCTTTAGGTGCAGATTTTAATGAGATTTATTTTACTTCCGGAGGAAGCGAAGCGGATAATCAGGCAATTCGTTCTGCAGCTCTTTTTGGAGCAAAGAAAGGTAAGAAACATCTCATTTCCACAAAGATTGAACATCATGCTGTTCTTCATACTCTTAAGAAGTTAGAGAGAGAAGGATTTGAAGTGACATTGCTTGATGTCGGAACAGATGGAATCGTTGATCCTGCGGATGTAGAGAAGGCAATTCGTGAAGATACTGCATTAGTTACAATTATGTATGCGAACAATGAGATTGGTACATTACAGCCAATTGATGAGATCGCAAAGATTTGTAAAGAAAAGAAAGTAACCTTCCACACAGATGCAGTACAGGCAGTTGGACATGTTCCAGTGAATGTACACGCACAGAATATTGATATGTTGTCTTTATCCGGACATAAGTTCCACGGACCAAAGGGAATCGGTGTCCTTTACGTTAGAAAAGGTGTTCCGCTGTTTAACTTGATTGAAGGTGGTGCACAGGAAAGAGGAAGAAGAGCTGGTACAGAGAATATTCCGGCTATCGTTGGTATGGCTGCAGCATTAAAAGAAGCTGTTGCAAAATTGGACGAGAACATGGCAAAGATTTCTGCTATGAGAGATCGTCTGATTGAGGGACTTTCTACTATTGAACATTCTCGTTTAAACGGTGATGCAAAGAAAAGACTTCCGGGTAACGTAAACTTCTGCTTTGAAGGAATCGAGGGAGAATCTCTTTTATTATTACTCGATGAAAAAGGAATCGAAGCTTCTTCAGGAAGTGCCTGCACATCAGGTTCTCTTGATCCAAGCCATGTATTGTTAGCAATCGGACTTCCTCATGAGGTTGCACACGGTTCACTTCGTCTTACATTATGTGAAGAGAATACACCGGAACAAATCGAATATATCATTAAAGAAGTACCAGGAATCGTTTCTTATTTAAGAGACATTTCACCAATCTGGGAAGAACTTGAGAAGGGAGAAAAGAAACATGTTATATAGTGAAAAAGTAATGGATCATTTCCGTAATCCAAGAAACTTAGGAAAAATGGACGATGCAGATGGTATCGGTGAAGTAGGTAATGCAAAGTGTGGTGACATCATGAAGATGTACATCAAGGTAAAAGATGGAATCATTGAAGATGTAAAGTTTAATACATTTGGATGCGGTTCCGCAATCGCCAGCAGTTCTATGGCAACAGAGATGATTAAAGGTAAATCTATTGATGACGCTTTAGAATTATCTAACAAAGCTGTAGTTGAGGCTCTTGACGGACTGCCAACACATAAGATTCACTGTTCTGTATTAGCAGAAGAAGCGGTAAAGGCTGCTGTAAAAGATTACTACGATAAGAACGGAATCGAGTACGATAAAGAAAAATTTGCACCAGGTTCCTGCCCAACATGTGGGGAATAATTGATTTGGTGGGTTAATAGAACTCCGACAGAAGGTTAATGGTAATTTGATGAAGCCTTAACCGGATGACAATGAAAAAGACTTATCATCTATTTATAATTTTAGTTGCAAGGTTTGAATGCTCGCTTATGTGCTTGCATCCAAACCTTGCTCCAAGATCATAGATATGATGATAAGTCTTTTTTGTCGATTTCACCAATGCCGCAATAAATCCCAGACACAGGGGAATTCTCCCACAAAACCGATTGACATATTGAAAAAGTCTTTGTATAATAGCAAGTGTGTTAACTTATTTTATTCTTATTATAAAGACTATGAAAATGGAGGAGGAATGAAAGAAGTTTTTTCTGATATTATGATCGTGTAGATATCAGGAGAGTGAATAATGTGGGGTTATTTGCAGAGTTACCGCAAAGAAGGAGAATATTAAGCAATAAGGAGGAAGCCATGAATAAATTAGAACTTCAGAAAATGGCCAATGAAGTGAGAAAAGGAATTGTCACAGGCGTTCATGCAGCAAAAGCTGGACATCCAGGCGGTTCTTTATCCGCAGCAGATCTTTTTACATATTTATATTTCGAGGAGATGAACGTAGATCCTAAGAATCCTCAGGATCCAGACAGAGATCGTTTCGTATTATCCAAAGGTCACACAGCACCAGGATTATACGCAACATTAGCTCATAAGGGATATTTCCCGGTAGAAGACTTAGTTACATTAAGACATATCGGTTCCCACCTTCAGGGACATCCATGTATGCAGCACACTCCGGGACTTGATATGTCCTCAGGTTCTCTTGGACAGGGAATCTCTGCTGCAGTAGGTATGGCTCTTTCTGCTAAGTTAAGAGATAAGTCTTATCGTGTTTACACACTTCTTGGAGATGGTGAGATTCAGGAAGGACAGGTTTGGGAAGCTGCAATGTTTGCAGGAGCAAGAAAGCTTGACAACTTAGTAGTAATTGTAGATAATAACGGCTTACAGATTGATGGTAACATCGAAGATGTATGTTCTCCATACCCAATCGACAAGAAGTTTGAAGCATTTAACTTCCACGTAATTAATGTAGCAGATGGTAACGATTTCGACCAGTTAGATGCTGCATTTAAAGAAGCAAGAGAAGTAAAAGGAATGCCAGTAGCAATCATTATGAAGACTGTAAAGGGTAAAGGTGTTTCCTTCATGGAGAATCAGGCATCCTGGCATGGTACTGCACCGAATGATGAACAGTATGCTGTAGCTATGGAAGACTTAAAGAAAGTGGAGGAAGCATTATGTCAGAAGTAAAGAAGATCGCTACCAGAGAAAGCTATGGAAATGCATTAATTGAATTAGGAAAAGAACATGAGAATCTTGTAGTTTTAGATGCTGACCTTGCAGCAGCTACTAAGACTGGAATGTTTAAAAAAGTTTTCCCAGAACGTCACATCGACTGTGGTATCGCTGAATGCGATATGATTGGAATCGCAGCCGGAATCGCAACAACAGGAATGGTTCCTTTCGCAAGTACATTTGCAATGTTCGCAGCAGGACGTGCATTTGAGCAGATTCGTAACTCTGTTGGATATCCACATCTTAATGTAAAAATCGGTGCTACTCATGCAGGTATTTCCGTTGGTGAAGACGGAGCAACACATCAGTGTAACGAAGATATCGCATTAATGCGTACTATCCCAGGTATGACAATCATCAACCCTTCTGATGATGTAGAAGCAAAAGCAGCAGTACGTGCCGCTTATGAATTAGACGGACCTGTATACTTAAGATTTGGACGTCTTGCAGTACCTGTAATTAACGATAATGATGATTATAAATTTGAAATCGGCAAAGGTGTTGTATTAAGAGAAGGAAAAGATGTTACAATCGTAGCAACTGGTCTTTGTGTAAGCTCCGCATTAGAAGCAGCAGATATGCTCTCTGAAGATGGAATCGAAGCAAAAGTAATCAACATCCACACAATTAAACCTATCGATGCCGACCTTCTTGTAGAAGCAGCAAAAGAAACAGGTAAGATTGTTACAGTAGAAGAACATTCCGTAATCGGTGGACTTGGCGGAGCAGTATGTGAAGTACTTTCCGAGAAATGTCCGGTACCGGTTAAGAGAATTGGTGTGAAGGATGTTTACGGAGAATCCGGTCCTGCAGTTAAGCTTATTGAGAAATATGGCTTAGACGGCAAGGGTGTATATGAATCTGTAAAAGAATTTGTTAAATAACTATTTAGTTCATTAACAGCGGACGAACCCCGGAAATAAAAGAATCCTTATTTATTAAAGGAAACAGACGAAAAATAAAAAAGTATATAGTAGCATCTGTGCCAGTAGTCGCTGTGTGAAGAATGTTCGCTTAGTAGCTTACA